>CAMCHB010000024.1 GCA_945874585.1 uncultured Clostridium sp.
ACACACTGCATATCGTCGGCAGCGTCAGATGTGTATAAGAGACAGGGTCAATATTAAAGTTCGTAATATTACAGCAGATACAGCTAGTGTCAAAGAGTAGAACTATGTGGAGGTTTTTATGGACGATATTAAGCAGTTTTTTATAAAATACAAAGGAGCCATTATAGGGGCTATTGTTGCCGTATTGATTCTATTAACCAATTTATATGAATTGATGATTGGCATATTAGTTATTTTAGCTGGAATCTATATAGGAAATTATGTACAAAATAATAAACATCGAGTAAAAGAAAAATTAAAAAAATTTATTGATAAGTGGTAAAAACAGTAGGGCGGAGCAGACAAGTCTTCGCCCTCAATTGAAATTATAGAGACTATCAATAAGGGAATGAACTAGGGAGGTTTTTATGAATCGTTCACAGGCAAGAGAGTGGCTATTTAAATTATTATATGAATTAGAGGTACAAAAAGCAGATCCAGAAGAGCAGATTCCATTATTTATCGAGAATTATGCGATTACAGATCCGAAAGTACAAGAATACATACAAAATGAAGTAAAGGGAATTCAAGAAAATCAGCAAAAAATCAAAGAAATTATTTCACAGAATTTGAAGAAGGATTGGTCAATTGAGAGAATATCAAAAATCAATATTGCTTTATTAAAATTAGCCATTTATGAAATGATTTATGAAAAAATTCCATATAAGGTCATTATCAACGAAGTGGTGGAATTGGCAAAAGAATATGGAGATGATGCGTCTCATTCTTTTATTAATGGTGTTCTAGCAAGTGTAGTGAAACAGAATCATCTAGCTGAGGAGGAATCAATTTGAGACCAGAACCAATGACTGTTACACAATTGAACAAGTATATGAAAGACAAAATTGCAGGAGATGCTTTCTTAAACAATATTTTTATTAAGGGGGAAATATCAAATTTTAAACATCATTATACAGGTCATTTGTATTTTACCTTAAAAGATGAAAATTCATTGATAAAATGTATTATGTTTAAATCATCTGCTGTTCATTTAGATTTTGAACCTAAAGATGGTATGAAAGTCTTGATTGTTGGAACCGTTTCCGTTTATGAAAGAGATGGTGTTTATCAAATTTATTGCAGGGCAATGAAAGAAGATGGAATAGGAGCTCTTTATCGTGCTTATGAGGCTTTGAAAAAGAAATTAGAAGCAGAAGGTTATTTTGCACCAGAACATAAAAAGAAAATCCCTTTTATGCCCAACACGATTGGTGTTTTAACATCTCAAACAGGAGCTGTTATCCGCGATATCATCAATGTGTCTACACGACGTAATCCGAATGTTCACATTCGACTATTGCCAGTACCTGTACAGGGAGAAGGAGCAGCTGCCAAAATAAAAGAAGCTATTGTGTATATGAATGAAAACCAATTAGCTGATGTGCTTATTTTGGCAAGAGGTGGAGGCTCTTTAGAGGATTTATGGCCTTTTAACGAAGAAATTGTTGCAAAAGCTATTTATGAATCCGAAATTCCTATTATTTCGGCAGTTGGACATGAGACAGATTTTACAATTGCAGATTTTGTCGCAGATTTACGAGCTCCAACACCTTCTGCAGCAGCAGAATTAGCAGTGGCTGATACAAAGGAACTTTATCATCGTTTACAAATTGATGAACAAAGATGCAAAATGGCATTGGTGAAGAAGGTTGAATGGATGCGCATGCGTTATGAAAAATGCATGAAATCAAGAGCTTTTACAGAACCATTACAAATGGTTCAAGAACAATACGTTCATTTGGATCATATAGTAAAAGAGTTGGAAAATGGGATTTCCATGAAAATGAAAAATGCCAAAATGGATGCAACGAATTGGATGGCAAAATTAGATGCTTTGAGTCCTTTAAAAACACTTGTAAGAGGCTATTGCATTGCAGAAAAGGGCCAAAAGGTGATTGGACGTGCAGAGGATTTACAACCAAATGATCAGATAGATTTAAAATTTACAGATGGTATTCGAAAAGCAAAAATTGAAGAATAAAAAGGAGAAATAAATGAAAAAAGGTAGTATTGTGATAACTTTGTTGGTGATAGTTGCGATTGGATTGGCTATATTTTTAATGGCAAAACTATCTCATATACCAAAACAAGAAGGAAGCAGTGATTCTCTTCCAAGTATGGAAAAAATAGCGGAAACGAATGAGTCAGAGACAATGAGAAATCAAAGTGATGGGACAGCACAAGAAAATACAGTGGTGCTTCCACAAGAATTGGAAGGCAAATCCGGAGAAGAGAAAGCTATTTATTTGGTTCAAAAAGATTGGAAAGATCCTTCTAATGTGAAGTTTGAAGCACAGCCAACAGAAGAAACTGATCAGTATAAAGTTTGCGTAAAAGAAAAAGAAAATGGCCAAGAAATTGTTTGGTATGAGGTAAATGTTGTCAAAGGTACCATAAAAATGTTATAATGGAGGAAGTAGATGGATAAAAAAGAAAATTTAAACTTTGAAGAAACCATTCAAGAGTTAGAGAAAATTGTAACCGAACTTGAAAAGGGTAACTTAAATTTAGAGGAATCTGTTAAAAAGTTTGAAAAAGGAATGCAGTTGGCAAAAGATTGCAATGAATGTTTAAACAATGCCGAGAAAAGAATTCAAATATTGATTCAGAAAGACGGACAAATGCAAGAAGAAAAATTTGAATTACCAGATCAAGCATAAGGATTCAGTTAATTTTAATAAAAGGGGTTTGCAAAGTGAATTATTTGATGAGTTTCATAACCAATAAATACATATTTGTTCCTTTCTTATTATGGTTGGGAATACAAATATTTAAGGTGATTTGGGATTATGCGAAAGAAAAGAAATTTAACATAAAAAGATTTATGGGTGCAGGTGGTATGCCAAGTTCTCATTCAGCTGTTGTGTGTTCACTAGCAGCATTGATTGGAAAAGATGTTGGACTAGGGACACCTTTATTTGGAATGGCTGTAATTTTAGCTCTTGTTGTGATGTATGATGCGGCCGGCGTGAGAAGAGCAGCTGGAAATCAGGCGAAGGTATTGAATAAAATTATTGAAAATCCAGAACTAAATGTGTCAGCAGCGCAAGGAAAATTAGTAGAAGGATTAGGCCATCAACCTAAGGAGGTTTTGGCAGGAGCTATTATTGGAATTGTAGTTGGTGCTTTATTATAAGAAATGATGGGAGTGGTTTAAATGCAGGATCTTGAAATAGCACGAAATACTAAATTAGAAAATGTGTTAGAAATAGGAAGAAAAATTGGAATCCAAGAAAATGACATCATTTGTTATGGAAACGATAAAGCAAAAATAAAAAATCATTGTTATCAGGATCATCAGTCTAATCCAAATGGAAAATTAGTTTTAGTGACTTCGATCAATCCAACACCCTTAGGAGAGGGAAAGACAACCGTGTCCATTGGGCTTGCAGATGGCTTATGCCGATTAGGGAAAAATGCTGTTCTAGCTTTGCGAGAACCATCTTTAGGCCCTGTGTTTGGCGTCAAGGGAGGCGCTACTGGTGGTGGCCATGCACAAATAGCACCAATGGAAGATATTAACTTACATTTTACAGGCGATCTTCATGCTATTACAGCAGCCAATAATTTATTAGCTGCGATGATTGATAATCATATTTATTTTGGAAATGAATTACAGATTAAAAAAGTTACTTGGAAAAGATGCTTGGATGTTAACGATAGAGCTTTACGTCGCATCGAAATCAATTTGGATGGATCATCCAAATCCATTCCAAGAGAAGATGGATTTGATATCACGGCTGCATCTGAAATTATGGCAATTTTGTGCTTGGCAGAAGACTTAGAAGATTTAAAAGAAAAATTAGGGCATATTATGATTGGCTATGATCAGCAAAATCAACCGGTTTACGCTAGCAGTTTAAAAGCAGAAGGTGCCATGTTAGTACTTTTAAAGGATGCATTTCAGCCAAACCTAGTGCAAACTTTGGAACATACACCTGCTTTTATTCATGGGGGACCATTTGCTAATATTGCCCATGGATGCAATAGCATCGTAGCAACCAAAACAGCATTAAAATTAGCGGATTATGTTGTGACAGAAGCAGGATTTGGTGCGGATTTAGGTGCTGAAAAATTTTTCAATATCAAATGTCGAAAAACAGGTTTACAACCTGATGCTGTGGTTTGTGTGGCAACCATACGAGCTCTTAAATATCATGGTGGTATGCCGATGGAACAGATCACACAAGAAAATTTAGCTTATTTAAAAAAAGGCATGAAAAACTTAATCAAACATGTCAATAATTTAAAACAGCAATTCCATTTAAATGTTGTGGTAGCCCTTAATCAGTTTACAACTGATAAGAAGCAGGAAATTGAATTCGTTCGTTCTACTTTGCAGAAAGAGGGAACCCAAGTGAGTCTTGTAGAAGCCTGGGAAAAAGGTGGAGAAGGCGGCGAAGATTTAGCAAAACATGTGATTGCGTTAAGTGAAAAACCATGTCATTTACAATATACGTATCAAACAGAAGATTGTATTCAAACGAAAATCGAAAAAGTGGCAAGAAATATTTACGGAGCTGAAAAAGTGGAATATTCAGAAGAAAGCAAAAAAGAGATGGACAGAATACAAGAGATGGGCTATGGACATTTACCAATTTGTATAGCAAAAACACAATATTCTTTTTCAGATGATCCGAAGAACTTACTGGCAGAAGAGCCATTTACCATTCACGTTAAAAATTTAGTAGCTAAAAGTGGAGCTGGTTTTATTGTGGTTTACACAGGTCATATTTATACCATGCCTGGTTTGCCAAAAGTACCAGCAGCAGAAAACATAGGAATCGATACAAAAGATAATATAGTTGGAATTTTTTAAGAGTGGGGGTATCTATGAAAACAGATCGCATATACGAAGAATTAACAAAAATTGTTGGATTTGAAAATGTATTTCTTAATGAATCTATGAAAAAACACACATCGATTCGTGTGGGCGGAAATGCAGATTTTTTTGTTCGTGCTGATCAAGTGGAAAAAATCAGAAAAATTTGTCAATTATCCAAAGAAACCAAAACACCTTTGACTATATTGGGCAATGGAACCAATGTACTTGTACAAGATCATGGAATTCGTGGAATTGTATTAAAAATGGATATTCGTACAGTAGAGGTTCAAAAATCAGAGGATAAATTAACCATAAAAGCTGGAGCAGGAGTTCCTTTGATTAAATTATCCAAATTAGCGGGTGAAAACGCTGCAACCGGTTTAGAGTTTGCTATTGGTATACCAGGATCTTTGGGCGGTGCTATCAAAATGAATGCAGGAGCTTATGGCTCAGAAATGGATCAAGTGGTAAAAAAAACGACCTATATGGATCGCGATGGAAAAATTCAAACCCTTGGTAATAAAGAGCAAGCATTTGGGTATCGCAAAAGTATTTTCTTTGAAAATGATTGGATTATATTAGAATCTACTTTGGAATTGCCTTTTGGTAATCCAGATGAAATTCAGAAGAAAATGCAGGATAATTTAATGAGTAGACAGGCAAAACAACCATTGGATAAACCAAGTTGTGGTAGCACTTTCAAAAGAGGAGAAGATTTTGTAACAGCACAGCTGATTGATGCTTGTGGGTTAAAAGGACTTTCTGTTGGAGATGCAGTAGTTTCTACCAAACATGCCGGATTTGTGATGAACAATGGCAATGCAACAGCAGAGGATTTTATGCAATTAACCGATCAGGTAAAAACAGAAGTGTATAAGAAATTTCACAAAAATATAGAACTAGAAGTTGAGGTAATGGGTGAAAAATGAAGGAGGAAGACGGAAATGAAGGGATTTCTGACTTGGTTTAAAGGTAGTACAAAGATTAAGAGATGGGTATTTTTAATTTTAGTAGGGATTGCTTTTGTTTGTTTTGGCTTTTCTAATTTACTGATTTCAGATGAGATGAATGCAGCAGAACTAGCCAAAGTTGTCATATCTTTTGTATTTGGTTTTATTTGTGTAATTTTGGGTATTGTTTATATTCAGAAACGTACATTGGAATTATTGATTGAAGCAAATGAACCAGCAGAAGATGTTCGAAAAAATGCACAAGTTAATATTCAATCTTTGATTTTTAATAAAAAGGTATATGAAAAAGGACCTAAAATTGTTGTCATTGGTGGCGGAAATGGTTTAAATACAGTGGTAGAAGGATTAAAAAATTACACCAGTAACATCACAGCACTTGTTATGATGACAGACTATGGAAATCCATCCAATGATTCACGTATGCAACTAAATTTATTACCGATGGATGATATTAAGGAAAGTATGATTGCTTTATCAGAAAATAAAGAAGCCATGGACCGAATTTTAAAATACAAATTTGAGCAAGGAAATTTGCATGGCTTACAATTTGGTGATATTTTCTTATCTGCCATGGATGAGATTTATGGAAATGTACCAGAAAGTGTTGAAAACATGTCAAAGGTACTCAATATGACAGGTAAGGTATTGCCAGTAACATCGGATAAAATAGAAATTTGTGCGGAACTTGAAGATGGTACAATTGTCAAGGAGAAAAATAAAATACCAGAAGTAGTGTATGACAAGGTATCCAAAATCAATCGTATTTTTATTCAACCAACCAATTGCACACCAGCTCCAGGTGTTTTGAAAGCTATTCAAGAGGCAGATGCTATTATTATAGGACCTGGTAGCTTATATACCAATGTAATACCAAGTTTATTGGTAAAAGGTGTGGCAAGGACAATTAAAGAAAGCAAAGCTTTTAAAATTTATATCAGTAATATTATGACACAACCAGGTCAAACCGATAATTATAGTCTATCTGATCACATTGATGCCATTGTAGCACATGCGGGAGAAGGCATTATCGATTATTGTATCTGTGATACGGGAGAAATTGTCCCTGAATTTGTAAGACGTTATAATAAATTAGGTTCAGATATTGTAGAAAGAAATTATCAAGAAATTAAAAATAGAAGTATCAAGATCATTCAAAAGAATTTATCTCGTATTGAAGGAGAGTATATTCGACATGATCCAGATATGATTGCTAGCACAGTGATGGAATTGATATGTACAGATTTAAAATTCAAGGATCAACAATATGATACACAATATGTACTATTAAATTCAAAATTAAAAAATCATCGAAAAAATGAAAAAATCAAGAATAAACATCATAAAAAAGAAAAACAACCAAAAATAAAAGAGGAAAGAAACAGAAATCAAAGTAAATTCCATAAGAAATACAGTGAAAGAATTCGAGATATTCAAAATAGTGATCAGATTCGCGAAAGAAATAAGAAAATTTTTGAGGAGACAGGTTCTCTTTACCAAGTTAATGCTAGACAGAACATGCAAGAAAAGGCAAAAGGAAACTATACACCAAAAAGGCAAAAACCAAAACATTAAGCAAGAAAAACAAAGGAAAAATAGATGGAGGGATACGGATGAGATTTAGGAATAAAACCATTGAATTAAAAGATGCTTTAAACAAGGAATGGATCATAACCAACGGAATTGGTGGTTATGCTTCTGCTACGATTGTAGGGGCTAATACAAGAAAATATCATGGTTTATTAGTGGCTCCACTGAATCCACCAGCCAATCGACATGTGATTCTAGCGAAGGTAGATGAAAGCGTAGAGATAGAAGGTAAAAAATACATATTATATACGAATATAGGCAAAAACTATGTTGCAGAAGGATACAAAAATTTAAATTATTTTCAAAAAAATTATTTACCAGTTTTTAAATACAAAGTAGGCAATGCTGAAATTGTCAAAACAGTTTGTATGCCTCATGGAAGAAATACAGTAAGTCTTTCCTATAAGATAGTGAATAAAGGACCAGCTTTGAAATTAACATTAGCACCATTGATGAATTTTAGAGATTTTCATCAAATCAATAAAGATCATACATTTCAGCTTAGACAAACAATTTCAGGTGACAAAGTAAAAGTTGTTTTGGATCAGCATGCGGTTACACCAATATATATGAAATGCACGGGTGGAACCTATATCGAACATCATCAAGATGCTTTTTTGAATATGTTCTATTTAAAAGAGGAAGAAAGAGGATTTGAGGCAGAAGAGAACCATTGCGTACCTGGTCGTTATGAGATACTCGTAGGAGAAAATGAAGCAAAGGAAATTTCTTTCCTTTGCTCTTTAGAAGAAAATATCGATGAATTAGTAGCGAGCCAAATAGAAGACCAAGAGATCAAACGATTGAAAAAAATGATTCACAAGACTAATATTCTACAAGAATATGCGGTGGAACCAAAATCTGATGAGGAAAAACTAATCAAGGATCTTATTATGGCTACCGATAGCTTTATTGTTTATCGACCAAGTTTTCGTTTGCATACCATTTTAGCAGGTTATCATTGGTTTTTAGATTGGGGACGTGATGCCTTAATAGCGTTTGAAGGATTGCTATTGGTTACAAAGCGATACGATTTGGCAAAAGAAGTATTATTCACATTTGTTCGTAATATAAAATATGGTTTAGTGCCGAATGGTTATTCTGGTTTTGATAGTCGACCACTTTACAATAGTGCAGATAGTTCCCTACTTTTATTTGAGCAAATTAACAAATATTTACGCTACACAGGGGATCAAAAATTTGTCAAAAAAGAAATGTTTATTATTTTGGAAAAAATTATCGATGCCTATACCAATGGAATCGATTTTGATGATAACAATATCTATTTAGATTTAGAGGATTCTTTGTTGGTTTCTGGAACACCAAACACCCAAAATACTTGGATGGATGCCAAAGTCAATGGAGTGGCTATTACACCAAGAAACGGAAAAACAGTTGAAATGAACGCGCTTTGGTACAATGCTCTAAAAACAATGGAAAATTTAGCTGCTCAATATGGAGAAACAGAAAAAGAAGAAAAATATCGAAAAATGGCCATGAAAACAAAGAAATCATTTAATAAAAAATTTTATTATCATCCAAAAAGAACCTTAATGGATGTATTAGGGGATACGAAAATTAGACCAAATCAGTTATTTAGTTTAGCTTTAACTTATCCTGTTATGGATCCAACTTGTCAAAATGCCGATCACATTATGAAGACAGTACGCACCAAATTATTAAATCGCTATGGACTAAAAACATTGGCCAAATCAGAACCTGGTTATGTTGATGTGTATGAAGGTGGACCAGAAAAAAGAGATTCTTCTTATCATCAAGGTATCACATGGCCATGGCTTTTAGGCTTATACAAAGATGCTTTGCAAAATCGTATTCGATTTGAAAAAAGAAAAAGAGTAAGAAAACAATTAGAAGCAGAATACAAAGAATTTTTGGAAACAATCACAAACAATTATCGCAAAGTCATTTACCGTGATGGAGCAATTGGTTATGTTTCTGAAATGTATGATTCAAAGGCACCTTTTTGTGATAAGGGAACGGTGGCACAAGCATGGAGTGTTTCTGAAGTTTTAAAAATTATATTAGCAGAAAAGAAGGAAAACAAAGATGAGAATACTAGGGATTGATCCAGGATTTGCTATTACAGGCTATAGTGTGATCGAATATATAGGAAATAAATTTAAGCTAATTACGAGTGGGGCTATTACAACAAAAGCGGGTGTTCCTTTTCCCATTCGTCTTACTACGATTTATGATGAATTAGACGCTATTATTAAGAAATATCAACCAGAGGTTATGTCTGTAGAAGAATTATTCTTTAATCAAAATATTACAACAGCTATCAATGTGGCACAAGCTAGAGGAATTGTATTGGTAGTGGGATGCAAAAATGGCATCCCTACTTACGAATACACGCCTTTGCAAATTAAACAAGCAGTGGTTGGTTATGGTAGAGCTGATAAAAAACAAGTACAGCAAATGGTAAAAGCTATTTTAAATGTAGCACAAATACCAAAATTAGATGATACTACAGATAGTATGGCAGCAGCCATTTGCCATGCACATTCATCTAAATTTGCAGAAAACTTTAGAGTGAGGTAAAAAGAAAATGACAACAATATCAGAATTAGAAAAAAGAGTAGCTTCTCCAGCAGGAGTGTATCTTCTTTACGGAGAAAATACATATACATTGAACCGTTATCTACGAAAAATACGCAAAAATTTTGGCGAAATTGTACCAGGTATAAATGAAGTCGTATTGGATGAAGATACAATTCAAAATCTTATTTCTGATATGGAAACACCAGCTTTTGGATACGAAAAAAAACTAATTATTGTGAAACAAGGTGGATTGGTCAAAAAAGATGGAAGAGGGAAAAAGAACAAGAATTCTGCTATCCGAGATAAATTGCAGGATTATCTCGAACAAAATGCAGAAGCTATACAGAAATCTGTTGTTTTGGTCATCATAGAAGATATGATTGATGCTTGTCCATTAGCCAAAACAATCGAACAAATGGGAACTGTATATCAATTTCAAGAAATGAAGACAAATGAATTGATTCAAACAATTGGCCATACTTTTTCGTTGTATCATGTAAAGATATCAGCTGAAAATGCCAAATACTTGCTCGAACAAGTAGGACCAGATATGCAAAATTTGATGAACGAAATTTGGAAATTGGTATCCTATAAAGGAGAAAATGGAACCGTTACCAAAGAAGATATTCAGCAATTGGTAGTCCCTAAAATCGAGGCTGTTATATTTGATTTAACCGATAGCTTAGGAAAAAAGGAGATTGCACGTGCCATGGATGTGTTACATGGTCTATTATACCAAAAGGAACCAATTCAAAAGATTTTCATTACTCTTTATCGCCACTTTAAAAAATTATATTGGGTAAAATGGGCACAAGCAAGAGGAAAAGATCCAGGTACTATTTTAAATTTAAAACCAAATCAAACCTTTTTAATAAGCAAATATAAAAGACAAGCCAGTTATTTTCAGGAAGAAGATTCGTATCAACTATTAGCACAATTTAGAAATTTAGATAAACAATCCAAAACTGGTGAAATAGATTTACAAATTGGATTGGAAATGACTTTATGTCAGTATTGTAGTTAGAAATGTATAAAAACCTTTTTTTTGTCAAAAATGACAAAAAGGAGGTATTTTTTTATGATGAATTTTAGAACGGATTTGGCAGATGAAAGAAGTGATATATATCGTAGAGCTAATGCACTTGAAACCATTCCAGGGGTTAGAACAGAAGAAAGTGAAAAAGATGGTGTGAAGGTGACAAAGGTTTGCGTGTTAGATGAACAAGGGGAGAAGGCTTTGGGAAAACCGCAGGGAAATTACATTACACTAGATATTAAAAATCTACGTATTGCACAACAAGAAGAAATTGAACAGGCAGCACAAATATTAAATCAAGAATTACAAGGACTTTATCGCAATCTTATCCAGGAAAATGATGCCATTTTGGTTGTAGGACTTGGAAATTTAGAAGTGACACCAGATGCCCTAGGACCAAGAGTTATTCAGAGTATTGATGTCACGAGACATATTTTACATTATGCTCCACAATATTTGGAGCCAGACACTCGTCCAGTTTGTGCCATATCACCAGGGGTATTGGGAACCACTGGAATGGAGACACAGGAAATTTTGCAAGGAATTGTCGAAAAGGTCCACCCTAAATTGTTGATTGTAATTGATAGTTTAGCATCCAAAAGTATGTACCGCATTAGTAGCACGATTCAAATTGCCGATACAGGGATTGTACCAGGAGCGGGAGTCGGAAACAAGCGAAGAGAATTAAGCCATACCACTTTGGGAGTTCCAGTAATAGCCATTGGTGTTCCAACAGTTGTAGAAGCAGCTACTTTAACAGCTGATTGTTTGGATATTTTTATTGAAAAGTTGCAAGAATCAGCCGAATCCAATGCCTATTTGAACCAACTCAAAACAGAGGACAAATACACCATGATCAAGGAAAAATTATTGCCAGATCAATTTAATTTTATTGTAACTCCAAAGGAAATCGATGATTTAATTGATAATATGTCCTCCGTTATCGCCAGAGGAATCAATTTATCTTTGTAGGAAAAAACGGTATATTACAATCTGGTTAAATTTCGAAAAAAAGGCTAGACTTTTAAAAGGATTTATCATACAATAATAACGTCGAAAAAAGTTACAAATGAAAAAACAATGGAATATTATTTTACAGAACAATAAAATTTGAAATTTAGGAGAGCAAAATGCTCGAATGGAGTTTTTTATGGTTATCGAACGAATTATATTTAATATTTTAGCTTTTTTATTTTTTATATTTATGTTTTTAAAAATGATCCAAAAAAATGACACCAATTATTTAGCCATTTTAACCGTTCAAGCTTTAGGTATAACACTTAGCTTTTTCGAATTGATGCATGGTATTTTACAGTGGAGTTCAATCAAATTGATTTCCTATCTTTTATCTGTTTTATTACCAATTGTTATCTTTTATTTAGATAACCACAATATCAATTTAATGGAAATTGGCGCAATTGGTCTAGCCAAAGTAATGGAATTGTGCAAAAACAGGCAAAAGGCTAAAAAAATTCTTACCGAATTTATTCAAAAATATCCAGGTAGCTATTATGGGCACAAAATGTTGGCACATCTTTATGAAACAGAAGGTGGC
>CAMCHB010000025.1 GCA_945874585.1 uncultured Clostridium sp.
ATCTCCAACAATGCATAATTTGGCCATCGGATATTTTTCTAAAATTTTTTGGAACAGATCAATTCCACCTAATATAGTTGGTATTTTTTCTTCGCAAATTCTAGATACAATTAAAATATTTTCTAGTTGTTCTCCCTCTCGAGGTTGGTCATTTTGATAAAGGTGAACATCAATTCCATTATGGACAATCTCATAATGTTCGTCTGGAATATGATATTCTTCTTTCGTAATCTTGGCTGTATTTGGTGTAATAGCAATAATTTTATATGCATTTTGAAAATAAATTGGAAATAATGTTTTATAAATTGGATAATGCCATGTATAATATTTTTTAGTATCCCACCAGCTATGCTCATAAGCAAAATAAGGTGTATGGGTTATCAAAGCAGCTGGTAATACAGATGGTATACATTGATACTTATGGATATGAATCTCTGTAATCTGCTTTTCTTGTATGATATTTACAATTTTTTGAATTTTATCTGCCTTGATCTCATTTTCTTCTGGGAAATCCCATTCTATAAAATGTCCACCCAGCGTTTCTATTTTAGAAGCATACACTCCATTGCCAGATAACACATATACTTGGTAACCTTTTTTTCGAAAGGCTGCAATTTGATTTAAAATAACAGTTTCCACGCCACCGATTCCCATTGCATTATTACACAATAAAATATTTTTCATTTTATCACCCACAACAACTCAATTTTTCTTATTATAAACTCTATACCATGGATTGTCAATCAATCCACTATTCTCTATTTTTTCCCATTTTAGCATTTCTTTTTAAATAGGCTAAAATAAATTCATTTAAATCCCCATTCATAACAGCACTTGTGTTACCTGTTTCATAGCCTGTACGGTGATCTTTTACTAAATTATAGGGATGAAATACATAAGAGCGAATTTGGCTTCCCCAGGCAATTTCTCTTTGTACCCCTTTTAAATCCTCTATTTTATCCTTATTTTCCTTTTCCTTTAAATCCAACAATTTTGATTTTAGCATTTTCATGGCTGTTTCTTTGTTTTGAATTTGCGAACGTTCTGATTGACAGCTCACCACAATATTGGTTGGTAAATGTGTAATACGAATCGCTGAATCGGTTTTGTTAATATGTTGCCCACCAGCTCCAGAAGCACGATAGGTATCAATACGCAAATCTTCTGGTCGAATATCAATCTCTATATCATCTGAAATTTCTGGTAAAACTTCTACAGAGGCGAAAGAAGTATGACGTCTTCCTCCTGCATCAAAAGGTGAAATACGAACCAAACGATGGACTCCCATTTCGCCCTTTAGATTGCCATAAGCATAAAGACCAGAAACTAAAAAAGTAACACTTTTAATTCCCGCTTCTTCTCCTTCTAGATAATCTAATTCCTTTACCTGGAATCCATTGGCAAGAGCCCATTTGGTATACATACGATACAACATTTGTACCCAATCTTGTGACTCGGTTCCACCAGCACCTGGATGCAATGTTAAAATAGCATTATTTTTATCGTATTTGCCTGAAAATAAAGAAGCAATCTCCATTTTGTTAATTGTTTTTTCTAAATGATGAGTTTCCTTGACTACCTCGATTGCACTTTCTGGATCATATTCCTGTAACAATAAATCCGTCAATTCTTCCAGATTAACCAATTCTTGTTGTGTTTTTGTATATTGCTCAATCGTCTTTTCCTTTCGTTTCATTTCCGTTACAACTGCATTAGCTTCTTCTTGTTTCTCCCAAAAATTAGGCTGATTCATTTTTTCTTGTAATGTGGTTAGCTCTTCTTTCAAACGAGCTATGTCAAAGAGAAACACCTACACTTTCCAATGTCTTTTTCAGTTGCTGTAACATGGTTTTATTCTCTTCTAATTCAATCATGCTATCGCTCCTTTCTTTGCTAGCTTATTATATAATAAAAGAGAGAATAGGTCAATTTCCATTCTCTCGAGATTTATGTTAACTTTTTAGTTTTCAACTGTCTTATGCACCCATGATATGATATCCATTATCCGCATAAATAATCTGTCCTGTTATAGCATCTGAAAGATCACTTAGCAAAAAGCTGGCTACCTTTCCCACTTGCAAAGCTGTCACATTACGATGTAAAGGAGCTTTTTCTTCCACAACACCTAAAATAGAGGAAAAATTTTGTATCCCCTTGGCTGACAAAGTCTTAATAGGGCCAGCAGAAATCGCATTCACACGCATATTTTCCTTTCCCAAATTATTGGCTAAATAACGTACACTAGACTCTAAGGCAGCTTTTGCCACACCCATAATATTGTAACCTTCTATCACTTTGTCAGCTCCTAAATAACTAAGTGTTACCAAACTTGCCTTTTCGCGCAATAAACCAATCTTTTTAGCGATACGAGCAATCATTACAAAAGAATAGGCGCTCACGTCAAGAGCATGCCAATACCCTTCCTTACTGGTTTCGATAAATTCCTGGTGCAAATCTTCTGGATTCGCATTAGCAATTGCGTGAACAATTCCATCGATTGCTCCATTTTCTTCTTTTATTTGTTTCAAAGTCTGTTCCACTTTTTCATCTTCTGATGCATCTTCTAATTGATAAATTTGAC
The DNA here is from genome assembly GCA_945874585.1 of uncultured Clostridium sp. Lineage (GTDB taxonomy): Bacteria > Bacillota > Clostridia > TANB77 > CAG-508 > CAMCHB01. The sequence goes on from CAMCHB010000025.1 coordinate 2,582, forward strand.
TACCTGGAAAAACACTCACCAATTCTCTCATTTTGGTTTCATACTCTTTTTTGCGATAGGTAAATAGAAGTGTAGCACCATTTTGATAGGCTGCTTGTGCAATTCCATAAGCAATACTCCATTTATTACGAAGTCCCATAATTAAAATTTTCTTATCTTTTAATATCATTTTTTACCTCCTGAAATCCAGCAATTTGTCGGTATTTTTGATAACGTTCCTGGACTAATTCCTCTCCACTTTTTTGTTTCATCTTGTCAATTTCTATTTGTATATTCTGTCTCAATTGATGGGCCACTTGCTTCAATTCTACATCAGTCATTTCTTCACTAGGCTCCTTTATGATTTGATCAATGATATGAAAATCATACAAATCCTGTGCTGTTAATTTCATGGTTTCAGCTGCCTCCTGATAGCGATTGGCATCCTTCCATAAAATACTACTATATCCCTCTGGTGATAAAATGGAATAAACCGCATTTTCCAACATCCAGATTTGATTGGCAACACTAATTGCCAAAGCCCCACCAGATGAGCCTTCTCCAATTACAATCGCAATTACCGGCACCTTTAACTGACTCATGGTTAGCATAGATTGAGCAATAGCCTCTCCTTGTCCTCTTTCTTCGGCTCCAATACCAGGATATGCTCCTTTTGTATCAACAAAAGTAATGATCGGTCTATGAAATTTTTCTGCTTGTTTCATAAAACGAATGGCTTTTCGATAACTTTCTGGATTGGGCATACCAAAATTACGAGCTATATTTTCTTTGGTATTGCGTCCTTTTTGTTCGGCAATAATCGTATAATTTTGTTCTCCTATTCGGCCGAGTCCGCAAACCATGGCTTGATCATCTTTTAAAAGCCTGTCGCCATGCAATTCCATAAAATCATCAAATATGAGATGAATGTATTCTAAGGCTGTTTTTCGTTTAGGATTTCTTGCTATCTCTACTTTTCTCCAAGCAGATAGATTGGAATTTACCCCCATTTTTCTTTCCCTCCTTGATGAAATCGAATGATTTGATACAAAACATTCTTCAAATCTTTTCTTTCTACAATTTTATCGACAAAACCATGTTGCAACAAAAACTCTGCTGTTTGGAATCCTTCCGGCAAAGTCTCTCCAATCGTCTGTTCTATTACACGAGGTCCCGCAAAGCCAATCATAGCAGAAGGCTCTGCTAGAATAACATCACCTAAACTGGCAAAAGATGCTGTAACACCGCCATAGGTTGGGTCTGTCAAAACAGACACATACAACAAGCCAGCCTGACTTAATCTTCCAAGTGCAGCCGTTGTTTTAGCCATTTGCATCAATGAAATAATACCTTCTTGCATACGAGCTCCTCCCGATACGCAGAAAATAATAAGAGGACATTTTTGTAACATAGCCTGTTCAATGGCATAGGTAATTTTTTCGCCAACCACAGCGCCCATGCTTCCCATTAAAAAGGCACTATCCATTACACAAATAACGACTTTTTCGCCATGAATGTTTCCCGTCCCACAAGCGACCGCTTCTTCCAATCCTACTTTTTCACGTAAATTCTTCAGTTTTTTCGGATAATCTTCCAAACCTAATGGGTTAACTGTATCAATGGATAAAGGAAACCTTTGATACGTTCCTTCATCCAAAATCAGCTCTAATCTTTTTCCAATATGCATACGAAAATAATGGCCACAATTAGGGCAAATGCAAAAATTATTCTGGACCGTTTCTTTGTATAGAATTTCCTTACATGCATCGCACTTCATCCATTTTCCAATTGGAATATCTACTTTTGATTTTGGTTGGATCATGGGATTGTTTTCTCTTTTTTTAATTTTATCGACAATCATCACTTATCTTCTCCTTTTCGATAAAAGAAGTATCAACATTTCCTCGAATATAGTTGGGATTACGCATAATTTCTAATAAGAAATCAACATTGGTATCAATTCCATCTATAACAGTCTCTTCTAAGGCTCTTCTCATTTTGCTAATAGCTTCATTTCGATTGCTTCCATAAGTAATAATTTTAGCAATCATGGAATCGTATTGTGGTGGTATTCTATAACCATTGTAAATCGCAGTATCGATACGAACTCCATTTCCTCCTGGTAGGTTCATTTCTTGAATACGCCCAGGTGAAGGCATAAAATGTTTTTTTGGATTTTCCGCGTTAATCCTACATTCTATTGCATGGCCACGAAACGTTATATCTTTTTGTTTCCATCTTAAAGGCTCTCCTCCTGCAATACGAATCTGTTCTTTTACCAGATCAATTCCTGTACGCATTTCGGTAATCGGATGTTCTACTTGAATTCGGGTGTTCATTTCCATAAAATAGAAATTCTTGTTTTTGTCTACCAAGTATTCGACCGTACCACAGCTAGTATAGCCTGTCAGTTTAGCAACTTTAACAGAAGTAGCTCCCATTTTATTGCGCAATTTTTCATCCACAATGGTAGAAGGTGTTTCCTCTATGATTTTTTGATGATTTCTCTGAATTGAACAATCCCTTTCACCAAAATGAATCACATTTCCATGTTCATCTGCCAAGATTTGAATCTCTACATGTCTTGGGTTTTCTAAAAATTTTTCAATATAAATTTCATCATCCCCAAATGCATTCTTGGCTTCTTGTTTTACAATCGGATAATAAGTTTCCAACTCCTCAAAAGATCGAACGAGACGGATTCCTCTACCTCCGCCGCCAGCAGATGCTTTTAATAAAACTGGATAGCCTATTTTTTCGCACACTAAAATAGCTTCCTTCAAATTGGAAACGCTTCCATCTGAACCTGGAATAACAGGGATTCCTTCTTTTTTCATCAAATCTTTGCTATGGGCTTTATTGCCCAATAAATCAATAACCGTTGACTTTGGCCCAATAAAACGAATATGAGATTCTTCACAAATTTTAGCAAATTGAGCATTTTCAGATAAAAATCCAAAACCTGGATGGATGCTATCTGCCTTTGTAATATTAGCAGCTTCAATTATATTTTTGATATTTAAATAACTTTGTTTTGGATTGGCAGGTCCTATGCAAATTGCCTCATCTGCCAATTTCGTATGCAAGGCATCACGATCTGCTTCTGAATAAACTGCTACTGTTTTTATATTCATTTCGCGACATGCTCTTATAATACGAACCGCAATTTCTCCACGATTCGCAATCAATATCTTGTTCACACTGTTTCACTCCTCTTTATACAATCGCAAAAGTAAACTCTCCTTTTGCTGCTAATTGACCATTGACGGTTGCTATACCTTCTCCAATTCCAATGGGGCCTTTTTTCTTGATAATATGTACTTCCAATTTTAATGTTTCACCTGGTACAACTTTTCTTTTAAACTTTACTTTATCCATTCCGCCAAACAAAGCATTTTTCTGTTGATTTTCAGGCAAAGATAAAATAGCAACTGCTCCTGCTTGTGCCATTGCTTCTACAATTAAAACCCCTGGCATAATTGGATTTCCTGGAAAATGTCCCGCAAAATACCATTCTTCTTTTTTTACCTTTTTATATGCTATGGCCATTTCACCCGGTTGATATGTTTCCACCCAATCAATCATTAAAAATGGTTCTCGTTGCGGAATAATTTTTTTAATTTCTTCTTGATTTAACATTGTTTTCTCCTACTTTATTTCAAATAATTTTGTTCCATATTCTACTGGTTCTCCATCCTTCACAAAAATTTTCTGAATGGTACCTGTATAGTCAGATTCAATTTCATTCATAAGTTTCATGGCTTCTACAATACACAAAATGTCTCCTTTTTTAACTTCCTTTCCAACAGTCACATAAGGAATTGCATCAGGAGCTGGTTTTGCATAAAAAGTTCCCACCATAGGGGATGTCACAATATTTCCCTCTTCTTCCTTTTCTTCTTCGATTTCTGGTTTTGTTTCCTTTTCCACGCTTTTTGTTTTTTCTTTCACAAAATGTACAGCCTCTTTTTCTGAATTATCTTTTTGCATACTGATTTTCGTTCCATCTGGAAAATCAATTTGCAAACTAGATAAATTGGAATTTCCCATATCTTCCATCAATTTTTGAATTTTTTCGTATTCCATCTAATCTTCCTCCCACTTTTTAAAAATAACACATGCATTATGTCCTCCAAACCCTAGAGAGTTTGACATTACTACATTAAGGTCAGCTTTTCGCAATGTGTTTGGCACAACATCCAAATCACATGCCTCATCCTTTTTCTCATAATGAATGGTAGGTGGCACGATTTGGTCTTGTAAAGCTTTTAGACAAATGATTGCTTCCACAGCACCAGCTGCTCCTAGCAAATGTCCCATATTACCCTTGGTTGAACTAACCATAACTTGATGAGCTTGTTTTCCCAATGCTGTTTTAATGGCCATTGTTTCTGTTGCATCATTTAAAATAGTAGAAGTTCCATGTGCATTGATATAATCGATGTCTTTTGCTTCCAAATGAGCATCTTCCATGGCACGAATCATGGCCTTAGCTGCTCCTGCTCCATCTGGGCAAGGAGATGTAATATGATAAGCATCTGTTGTCGCACCAAATCCAATCACTTCGCCATAGATTTTAGCACCTCTTTGTTTGGCATGTTCCAATTCTTCTAAAACTAATATACCAGCACCTTCTCCCATAACAAATCCGCTACGCTCCTGATCAAATGGGATGCTTGCTCTATTCTTATCCGTAGCTTGAGACAATGCTTTCATTTTTTCAAATCCAGCCACACCTGAACTACAAATAGATGCCTCTGTTCCACCTGCTACAATCACGTCTTCTCCTCCCATTGCAATTGTTTTATAGGCTTCCCCAATCGCATGAGTGGAAGAAGCACAAGCAGTCAAAATAGCCATAGATTCTCCTTTTAATCCAAACTCGATTGCAATATTACCAGCTGGCATATTGGCAATTGACATAGGAATAAACATAGGTGACACATAATGTGGTCCTTTGGCATAATTTATTTCACATTCTTTTTGAATGGTGATAAGGCCTCCAATACCAGAGCTTACAAAAACGCCAACTCGATCCATATGGGTGTTTTCTTCTGTGATTTGGCTATCTTGCATTGCTTCTCTTGCTGCTACTAAAGCAAATTGTGAGCAGCGATCCAATCTTCTTACTTGCTTAGCATTAAAATATTCTTGTGGTTGATAATTTTTTACCTCACCTGCTAATTTTGTTTTGAAAGATATGGTATCAAATAAGGTAATAGCATCAATTCCACAATTTTGGTTTTGAATTCCTTCCCACATACTAGAAACATTATTTCCAATAGGAGTAATAGCTCCTATCCCTGTTATAACAACTCTTTTTTTCATACAATCTCCCTCTTACATAAACATTCCGCCATCAACATGAAGCACTTGACCTGTCATATACGAACTATCTTCTGATGCTAAAAATTTGACAACATTGGCTACATCTTGTGGGGTACCCATACGTTTTAATGGAATCTGCTTTTGAATTTCTTGCTTGATTTCTTCTTTTAAACATTCTGTCATTTGGGTATCAATAAAACCTGGAGCTATGGCATTGACTAAAATATGACGCCCTGCTAATTCTTTTGCCAAGCTCTTGGTAAAGCCCAAAATACCAGCTTTTGCTGCGCTATAATTGGTCTGTCCTGCATTACCACAAGTTCCAACAACTGAAGAAATATTGATAATTCTTCCACTTCTTTGTTTCACCATGCTCGGTACAATTTGTTTTGTCATTTGAACTGTCCCCATCAAATTAACCTGCAAAACAGATTCAAAATCTTCTTTTTTCATACGAAGAAATAGTCCATCTTTTGTAATTCCTGCATTGTTGACCAAAACATCAATTTGGCCATATTTTTCCTTCACCTTTTCGGCTATATCTTCACAATCTTCCCAACGGGAAATATCACCTTGTACCCAAAAACAAGAAACACCGTTTTCTTCTATTTGTTTCTGAATTTCGGACAATGCTGGATTTTCCATTCGATAATGACAAGCTAGATCATAACCCTCTTTTGCTAATGTCAATGCTATTTGCTTTCCTATTCCACGTGATGCACCTGTTACCAATGCTACTTTACGCATTTTTCTTCACCTCTTTTATCACTTGTTCCAAATCTGAAACCCTTTGTATATTCCAAATTTGAATATTCCCTTCAAATTTCATATGTTTCACAAAGCCACTTAATGTTCTACCAGGTCCTATTTCTATATAAGTATCAATTCCATTTTGATACATGGTTTCTAGCACTTTCGTAAACTGTACCGGAGACATCATATGTTTGGCTAAAATTTCTGCTAAATTATCATTTGGCTGATAGAAAGTTCCATTTAAATTTTTTACCACTTTCGATGGCTTTTGGTGAAGCGGGATGTTCTGACATACCTTTTGGAAATTCTCGGCACACGCTTGCAATTGAATGGTATGGAAAGGTCCTGCTGTCTGTAATAAACTTACCTTTTTGGCTCCTTGCTCTTTTGCTAATGCAGTTGCTTCTTGTATGCCTTGTTCACTGCCTGCCATCACAGTTTGACCAATGGTATTGTAATTGGCTACCTGCACAAAATCATGTTGTAAAACCTCTTGACAGATTGCTTCGACTTTTGACGCTTCCAATCCCAAAACAGCTGCCATTTTCCAGTTACCTTCTGGTGTTTTTTCTTGCATGATGCTACCTCTTTTTTGTACCAATTGAATGCCTGTTGCTACATCCAAAATACCATCTTCGATCAAAGCCGTATATTCTCCTAAGCTTAGTCCAGCAGATGCATTTGCTTCTACGCCATAAGATTTTAACACAGCTAAAATGGCTAAGCTCTCTGTTACAATAGCTAATTGGGTATATTCCGTTTGTTGCAACACTTCATCTGGTCCTTCAAATGAAATTTTGGCAATTGGAATACCTGTTATTTTCTCTACTTCTTGGTAAACCTTTTTGGCTTCTGGATAGGTCTGATAAAAATCCTGTCCCATGCCTATTTTCTGTGTTCCTTGTCCTGGAAATAAAAATCCAATCTTCATTTTTCGATTCTCCTTTTTATGACTTGCTCCCATCGATTACAAAATGCGGCAATCAATTCTTCGCGGTGAATTTTAACTCCACATTCCTTTTGAAGAGATGAAGCTATATTTTGTATCTCTTGTGCAAACTGCATTTGACTTGTATTTATCCCTATTCCAATGACCAAGAATTTAACCATATTTAAATGCACTCTGCTTTCCGTTAAAATTCCGCCTATTTTCTTTTGCTGGTACATAAGGTCATTGGGTTCTTTGATGTCAATGGAAATAGCGTATTGTTCCTTTAAAATTTCAGCCATCACATCAGCTATTTGTCTGGTTAATCCGTCCACTTTTTTAATGGGACAATTCAACTCTTCATAAAAGGAAAACGCTATATTTCCACTTTCATCTGTGTGCCATTTGCGTCCATGTGTTCCTCTTCCGCTGGTTTGCACTTCAGCTCCAATTAAAGTTCCATTTACAATAGTCTTTTTTTCAATTCTTCTCCAAATTTCATTTTGTGTAGAATCGATTTGAGCGTAAAATTCAAAATTTCTACCTAAATAATCGGTCTGTAAATTGGTTAATTGCATCTAAATTGGCCTGCCTTTTTATTTTATTGGTTGTTGTTTTAATCAGTGGTTCCTCACTTAAAACCATACCGCGAATGGCTTTATAAGGAGGTAGTGTGTTGTTAATTTTCTTAATTTGGTGGAAAATAGCTTGGTAAATGGCTTCTTTGTTTTCTGCCTGATACACTTGTTTTACCAATTCTTTATCAAACACCACTTCCACATGTATTTTAATATCATTTTTGTCTTGAGACTGTTGTTTACCAAATACAAAAGATTCTTTTACACCTGTAATTTTGTTAACCAAGTTTTCCATTTCTTCTGGGAAAATATTTTTTCCGTTTTTTAAAACAATCACACTCTTTTTTCGGCCACAAATGGTAATATAACCTTCTTCGTCAATTGTTGCTAAATCTCCGGTATGGAACCATCCATCCACAAAACTTGCCTTTGTAGATCTTTCATCTTGGTAATACCCCAAAGCTACATTAGGTCCTTTGACAAGTAATTCACCCATGCCATCTGGTTGCTGATTAGCAAGTTTAACTTCTACTCCTGGAATGGCTTTTCCTATGGTTCCTAATTTGTATTCTGCCTCGGTTCCAACAGCTACTACAGGTGATGTTTCGGTTAATCCATATCCTTGGACTAAATTAAACCCTAGAAGACGATATTTTTCTTCTACAGCTGGATTCAAAGCTGCTGCTCCACAAATCAAAAGTTTGATATGCCCCCCCAACATAGCTTGTGCTTCAGGAAAGGCTTTTCTTCTTTCTTCCAAAGAAGCATTTTTTAGTTGTTTTTCTTTTTCTTGTATCATTTCCCATTTGCCTTGTTTTCTCCATTGTTTTTCCATCATGGTGTAAATAGCCTCGTAAATGCCCGGTACACAAGCCATAACACTAACTTGATATTCTTTTAAATTGTCAACTATATGGATGAGTCCATCGCAAAATACTGTTTTAGCTCCTTTGTATAATGAAAATAGAAATCCTACTGTACACTCAAATACATGATGAATTGGCAAAATAGAAAGTAATACATCATCTGATTGAATGTTTAAAATACTTCCAATTGCCATTAAATTAGAACAGATATTTTTGTGTGATAAGGCAACAACTTTTGACTTTGAAGTTGTTCCAGAAGTAAATAGCATCATACTCATTTTTTCTGGATCAATTTTGGCATCTACAAAAGAACGGTCTCCTGCTTCTTTTCGCTGTTTTCCCATTTGTATCAATTCTTTTTGAGCATAGCGATTATCCTGTTTTTGGTCTAAATCCATGGAAATTAAATATTGCAAATGATTGGTTGATTTCTGTTGGATTTTTTCTAACATTGCTTCGTATTTTTCAGAATAAAAAATAGCCTCTACTTCAGAACGTTGGATTAAAGATTCTAATTCTTGCTCTGGTAATGCTTTATCGAGTGGTACCACAATCCCAGTTCCACAAGCAATCGCTAAATAGGCTATTTCCCATTCATAACGATTTTCTCCAATAACAGCAATTCTTTTATTTTTTAATCCCATCTGTAATAGGGCTGTTCCTAAATCATCTACCATATCTCTTACTTCTCTATGAGAAAGGACTTGATAGCTACCATCTTTTTTCTTAATTTGATAGGCTGGCTTATCGCCATATTTATTTTTTGTTTGATTTAACATATCTTTTAAATCATGAATTTCAATTACATCGTATAATTTTTTACTCACATTCTTCACCATCTTTTCTAAAACTTCTGGCACATTTTAGCACATTCATAAAAAAAAGTCTTTAGAATGACAGGTCAGTACAAATTTTGTTCCTTTGCTAAAAGAACAAACAAGAATAGGAAAATATCCTATTCTTGTTTAAAAAATTTTTAATTTTGAATGATAAAATTTCTATTTTTTTTTATTCTACTTTAAAATTTTCTCCATCTGGTACAATTAAATTTGCTGGTACAGTTACAATTGGGAAAAG
>CAMCHB010000026.1 GCA_945874585.1 uncultured Clostridium sp.
GCCTACGATTAGGAAATTGATAAAAGTTAATGCTATGATAATACTTAAACTAATGATTCTTTCTATCATTTGATATAGTTTTATTTTCTTTCTTTCTCCTAACATTTTCGTATCCTCCTTTTTCTGGTTTCTGTGCCCATATTTATAACAATTTTCTGTAATTGTTATAAATATAGGCACAGGTGGAGGTTGGAATAATTCCAACTTCCATCCAGTGCATCATCAAGAATTTTGTTTTGTTATTTGATTATCTTTGTTCCTTTTCCAAAGACTTTTTTCTTGATGAGAATAATTCCTCCTGCTAAGACGATTAGGATAATGGCTCCTAATACAAAATAGTAGGCTTTATTTCCACCAGTTGGTGGTGTAATAATAACTTTTTCTACAAAGTCAGCATCGTATTCTTTTGGTTCTCCATTTGGATCTTGATTTCCAGCAAGAGCATCCATATCTCTTCTGCCGACTGAATTGCTTAATTGCAAAATTTCAACAATATTTTGATAACTTAATGTATCTGCTTCATCCTGTGGTGATAATGTTTTTGACAATACCAAATCAACAGTTGTACTATCACCTGGTTTTAAGTCTGTTTTTTCTGTTTTCTTGGTTACAATTACTTGGGTAATTGGTGCTTTTTCTGTCTTTCCTGATTTTGTCTTGACAATCTCTAAGTTAGGGTCTAAGAATCCAATTTGTTTCATACAATTTACGACCTCTGTATTGCTTAGTTTTTTAGCACCTGTACTGTTTTCTACCTTTGTATTTTGTTTTTCTTTCCATTTCTGGTATTGTTTCTCAAAATCAGATAGATGAGCATATACATAATCTTCACCATATTTCTTCATTTGTTGTTCAATGTATTTTCCATAAGATTGTTCTTCTTGTTTTTGCTGTTCTTTTTGTGCATCTTCTTGTTGTTTCTTATAATCATCTGTTAAGAATTCAGGCATTGTTTCAACTAATTTCCATCCGTCATTACTATTTTCTGATTCTTTAAACACTAAACTATTATCCACATAATCAATAATCTTATCGACTGTCGTGGTAACAATTTTATCGGAATCATAAACTTGACCTGTATAATAGGTTAATCCCAAATCGTCTCCATCACCTGTATAGTCAATCTGGCTCTTATTGGTAATGGTTAAACGATAGCTAATTTCAATAAATGCACCTTGTAATACTTCCTCATCCATATAAATGTGGACGGTACCTTGTTCATATCGATAACGGAATGTATCTCTCTTATATTCATAACCTTCGACACCTGTTTTCTTTTTGTTAATCCAGTTAACATTTTTATTGATGCCGTTTGCTGTATCGATGATTGTCTCTCCACTAGCTAATTTTACTTTGATTCCTGTTATTTCTTTGTTGATTTCAATCTTTGTTTCTGGTCTTTGTTCCAAACCAAAATCAATATTACGAATGCGGTAATCTTTTGTTTTCAAACCACTTTGCCAATCTTTGTTATATTCTACTTTTACATTGAATCTGGCTGTATCAGCAAACATCCAGGTATTATCACGTAATGCTTGATGCTTGCTTGCATCATAATAGCCTTTGTCTTTTCTGGTATCAAATGATGCCAGAACTTCTGCTTTATTATTTTGAATCGTTGCAGAATATGCGATTACTTTCTTTCTTCTGGTTGCGTCATCTTTTGCATCTGAAATAAGTTCATCATTTTGTGTATTATTGTTTAAATCATACCATTTTTCGTTTATGTTTCTACCTTCTTGATAAGCCGTTGACTTGTAATCTTGCCCATTGTAAGACACTGGATTTTGTCCTATTTGTGTATTTTCTCCATCTGAACTTTCTACTTCTGTATCATTCAAATAGGTTTTGGCTGTATCCCCATAGATAAATCTTACAATAAAGTTTCCGGCAATATATTCATTGAATTTATATTGGCCTCTTTCAACTGCTCCTAAAGTCGTATCAGATACGATATTTCCACTATCCGATACATCGCCTCCCGAATTAACACTATTTCCTGTATGAATAACATAACTATAATTGTCATCACCTGTATAGATTTCTTTCCATACATATTCATACTCTTCACCATTTTCTGGGTTGTCAATCTTTTCGACTAATTGAACACGAACACCATTGATTAAGTCTTCCTCTTTTTGTCGAATACCGTCTCCCACAACTTGGCCGGTCTTTAAAGTCTGTGTTCGATCATCATCCCATACATAACCATCTAAGGTTCTTCCATTGGTTTCATATAGTTTCAAATCCAAGATTGGTGCTGCATCATTATCATCCTCATAATCATCGATAGCATATGGATTGGTATTGCCTGGTTCAGAATCTTTATCGATTAAACCTTCTGGCATTGACTTATCTGGCGCTCCGATTTCAAAAGATGAATAATTGGTAATTTCTACAATGCTTTGTTTTTGACCTAATTCCAAAGCATCATTTGCACCTTTTTCTACTTCAAAAGTCATATAAACATAAATTTCCTCACCTGCTTTCAAGATATAATCTTGTAAGTCAGTGGTATAAATGGTATTTAATCCCGGATAATAATCCGTACTGGTTTTACCAGTTTCCGACCATTTGATTCTGTGGGTATCCCCAGAACTGGTCTCATAATAAGATTGTGTTGCCACTCTTGTACTAATTGGAACCCCCTCATCGTTTTGAATATCCAAATAATAATCATCTTGTAGCAAACGATAGGTTGGATCGTAGTAATCGACTAGTTCATTTACCGTTGCTGCTTGCAAAATAGATTGATTTTTTACCGTAATCTTGTAGGTAACGAAGACTTTTTCTTGTTCATCTACTGCCTTTACCTCTTGAATTTTTTCAATTTCTGTTGATTTGTCATCTCCATTGCGATCCAATTTGTTCAAATCATTCATTTTGTAATCATTGATTCTGTAATTGTAATCGGCTTTGTACAATTCACGGTTGTAGTTAACATTACGATAAGAATCGGTTCTTTTTAACTTAGCATCAAATACATCTAGAATTCCTCTAGCATTGTATTGGTAAGTTTCTTGTTTTTGGTTGACGGTAGTTACCGTGTTGTAAACATCTTGTGTTACGCCTAGATCAATTTTTGATCGTTCCACTAAACCTAAATTTACATGATACATATGCTCTCCAGTATTATAGAAAGTATATTGATTTCCATTTAAGACTAGAGTGTCTTCATGTTCACCAACGGTAAAGTTATCATCTAATGGATAGGTAATACCATTGGTTGAAGTTCTGGCATGCATTGCAAATTGTGGTAATACATGTCCAGCAGAATCCAAAGTAACCAATTTTGATACGCCATCTGTTTTATCATAAGATAATGGTGTTTTGGTTCCATCTGTTCCAATCGCATAGCCATCGATGATTTCACTAAATTTGTTGTTAAATGCAATTCTTTCATCTGGATCTTCAGCGGCTTTTGAATTGTTGTCGTATTTTTCTTGGTTTGGATCTACGGAATAATCTGTTACATTTCCACCAGCTAATAAAGTAGTGGATTTATAGGTTTCACCATCGTATTCAAATTCCACATCGTATTCTCCAACTGGAACTCGTTCAATATGGTAATAACCTCCTTCATCGGTATAGGTTGTAGCATCTACCAAATTGTTTCTGGCATCATAGTATTTTCCAATCGTATTGGTTTCTCTATCAATTAAAGTCACCTTAACACCTTCAATACCGGTTTCCAATTGTCCATTGGCATTAGCACCACGAATACCATCGTAATTGTTTTCCAATCCTCCATGTGCATCTTTCCATACTACACCAGCGATTCCAATGGTAAATCCGACTTCATCATCATTGGCCCAATAAACCTGGGTTGGTCTTTCTACATTGGTAATCGTAAATTTTGGATTGTATTCTGTATAAATACTATCATCGTTTAAAACAGCACTTTCATCTATAGTCTCTTGGAAAGCTCTGGCTTCTTTTTGCTGTTTTTCCTGATCGGTTAACAAATCATTTCTCTTTTGATAAACATCTAATACATTGCTTACATCATTGATATCGGCTGCCTTGCTAATAGCAACTGACATGGTGTTTAATTCTTCTGTCATATGCTCGCTAACTTCTAAGAATTGTGAAACTGCTCTGCTGGCTTCATTTGGAGTTTCGCGGTAGGTTTCTACTACGGCATCTTTTGCTTCTTCTCCATTTTCAATCTTATTGTAGGTTTCTATTGCTGAATCTAAGAAAAGTTCTGAATTTTGACTTTGATCATATAAATTCCAGAAAAGTCTGTAAGCAGCTTGGAAAGTTAATCCTGCATCATCTTTATCTGCTTTGGCTGTTTGTTCTTTCTGTTTGCTTTCGATTTCCAATTGTCCACTACTATCAGATGAATTACCATCCGCTGTACTATGTAAAACAAGTTTATCTCCATATTTTTGGAAGATTTCATCTGCCATTTCTTTGGCTGATTTTGTGTTCTTTCCAGCTTGTAGAATAAGAACACCCTCTGCCACAAATTTTCCATATGGTGTGTTTTCAATTACATTGACCGAATCTTCTACACTTTTTAGCAATCGTTTTTTGTCTTCTTCTGATAAATCTTTTCTTTCTAGAATTTTAGCTTTTGCCTCTTTTATCTTTTCTTTACTATCTTTAGTACCTGCCATAATTCCCCACATATCTGTATCCATACCTTTAATTTGTTTGTATGCATCTAATGCTGCTACAACTTGTGTTACTTGTGGTGGCATTTTGGTAACTTTTGCTACATATTTGATAACATCTAAGTGTGAGGCATCCCCTTTTTTATAAAGTTGAACTAGACCAGCTGCTTGGATAACCTGTCTCATAGATTCTGATTTTACCACATAATTAGAAACAGCCATTAGTTTATCAAATCGAGAAGATTCCGGATCGTTGATTACCCCTGCTATATTGATAATTTTTGCCCAATCTTCTTTTCCGTAGATTGCTAAAACACTTTGTGCTGCTTTAAAGAATGCTGATTTGTCTCCACCTTCTTTGTAAATGCTGACAACTTGTGAAGTAGCATCTAAGAAACTAATTCCTGTACTTGAATACATCCCAACTTTTGCCATATTGCCAGTTACCGATTTCAAAGAATTATACAATCCACTATTTTCCGATTCACCATAAGCCGCAGAAATCATCTGCATACCGCCAATGGATGTACTACTTGTTGTGGTAAATTGTGCTGTTTCATAACCTGCTTTTGCATCTTTTTTATGTAAGGTAATCGTTTGTATATGAGTTAAATAATATTTATGTGCAAAATTAACTGATAAACCAAACAAGGATGGCGCTTTTGGAATTCTAGCCGCTTTAATGGTATGGCGATAGGTTGTTGGTGCGTGAGGATGTGGAATTGGTGTTACAAAATCATACCATACATAGGTATTGTACATTGAACTTAATGTTTGTGCCTTTACCAATACCTGCATTTCACGATAAGTCAATTCAATTTTGCTAATAGATGTAATGTCGTTTCCACCATAATTAAATAAAGCAATGTAAAAATCTTCACCTGGATATGGGAATCGATAGGTTTCATCGAATTTTTTTCTCTCTTTTTTACTATCATCTGAGTAAATAAAGCTCCAATAATTTCGAGGAATCTGTCTTCCTTTTTGATCGTAAATATTCATATCCACCATCAAACCAAATTCTGCTTTTCCACGTAAGGTGTAAATAAAATCTCGAATATAATTTACTTTAAATGGTCCTACAATATATACTTTGGATTGTCGATTGTAACGTGCAGTTGCCACATCCGTTAAATCTTGAATTGCCTTACCATAACCGCCATGAGAAGCTGAAAGGGCTGTAAATGCTGAAAACGCAACTGCTTCTGCATATAAATTGGATGACTGCAAATTCAATGCATATCTAGTACCTGTATACAAACTGGTATGAGACAATGCTTGTTGTACATAGGAATTATAATCTTTATTTTCTTGCATTTCGCACAACACATAGGCTGTATCACTTAATTTTGGATATCCGCCACCCATTGTTAGTGTTGACAATGGATTTACGATCGCTATCGTGTTCGTTGTATCAGATGTTCTAACTTGTGGAACTGGTGTCGGTAATATTCTTGTTACCATTAACCCTCTAGCAGCTGCATCTGTATTTGCCATTGTATTTGGGCTTCCAAAATAACGAGTCAATACTGTATCTGTCATGGTGCTAAACTGATTTGGAGCTAATCCTGCTACCCCTTTAAATTTGCTACTAATATTATTTAAACTTGGGTGTAGTCTACCTCCTACAATCATAAACATATAAAATTTTTGATTATATTCTTCAAAGGAATTTTTTCCTCCTACAAAGCCACCTGGTTTTTTGATTTCCTCTAATGCAATTTGTAAATACTGTGCCATATTTTCATCTGTAATAGTTGTTAATAATGTACTTGTTAAAGAACTTTGCCAATCAATACCAATTTTGCTGGTGTCAATTTTTCCATCTTTTCCAAAGAAAATATTTTTCACATAATCGCTCACTGCCTTTTTAATATTTTCTCCTGCCCAAGCTTTCACTTGTCTTACTAGACCCGCTGTATAACTATTTAGAATTTTTCCAAGTGATCCTTTAAAAACTTGCACCTGTTGTTCAATTTTATCAAATATTTTGGTAGCATAAGAAGAGGCTAGTGAACCTGTATTATCTGCTAATTGTGTTAAGGCTTCTTTACGGACTTCTTCTAATTCATCTGAATACGCTTGTCTTTTTGCATCCTCTAATTTTTGTAGTGCTTCTTTTTTCATTTGTTCTGTATTTTTTACTGCTATTTCATCAGAGGCACTTTTTAAACCTGCTATTGCTTCCTCTATTTCTTTATCTGTAAATTTACTTCCTTTTAAAGATGTTCTAAGATCATCTGCCCACTTATCAAATTGTAATTTTAGATATTCATTGGTGATACTGCCAACATAATTTCCTAATAAACTCGCAGCTCCTTTTCCAATATCTCCACCAATCATATCTGCTAATTTTTGAGTCAAGTTCTTTTCAAAATTGTCCATGAATCGAACAGCTTCACTGTTTAATTCATTTAAAGCAGCTTTTGAAGCTGTGTACTTCCAATCAAAGTTTTCGGTTTCTTTATCTGCCTCTTTTTGAAAATCAGGAAGTCCTGCCTTTTTACGAACTTTGTTGTACCACTCCATACGAGCATCTTCTGTACGAGCATCAAAATAACCACTTAATGTCGTATTTAAAACATTAACAAATGGACTATTATCCTTTCCAATTAAATTATCAATTTGCTTAATCAATGGTTGTTTTAAAGCAATATCTAGTACTGTATCGACTCCATCATCAATGGTTCTTCCTGCTTTTTCCTTTATCCAATCTTCAATATTGCTCTGTAAGTCACCTTCTACTTTCACGCCTTCATCTTGCAACCATGTTTTAACCTCGTTTTTGATTCTCTCTTGTGCTAATTCCTTTTCCTCTTCTACTTTTTCATCTACTGTCTTTTTTAATTTTGTTTTTTCATCGTCTGATAATTTTTTGCCGGAAATTCTTTCATAATTTCTTACAGCCTCATCAAATACATTTTCTTTGGTTTTATCAAATGCTTGATTGGATGTTTCTATCAAATCTGCTTGTGCAGATTCTATACCTTTGCTAAATTTCTCGGCTGTTTTGGTATAAATGGATTTTTTATTTTCATCTTTTGTTTCAAAAGCTCCTCCTCCTGTAGTAGAGGAAATAACATTATTACTAGCATCATTTTGTATCGTAGAATCTGTTACCAATGAATTGGATTCTACTGTACTCGTGGTAGCTTTTACGTAATTTTCAATGACCAAAAGAAGCATACAACTAATCACAAGAACACTTGTTATTTTTTTATACATTTTGCTACCACCTCCCTTATCTTTTGACTACTCTTACAATGATATAAATACCAATTCCCATAATAACCAGTAAAGCTAATATTAAAACTGTCATAATTGCAACAGAACCAGTTTTTACGGTTAACAATACATCTGCACTGGATTGATCATCTTCTCCTTGTGCTTGATTACCTGCTGTAGAGTCGCGATCTTTTAATCCTTTTTCATTGTAATCCTCTTGAATTTCTGCATTGTTATTGATTAGTCCAGTGTTGGTTTCATTCATTTTTTTGGTTAAGATTAGTTTTATCTCTTTTGTCTCGCCTGGCTGAATAACCGTATCTTTTAGTTGTGTACTATACACATAACCATCTTTTCCGCTATACCAATTGGTATTTAGCTCTGAATTAAAGTTCAAATCTTTTGGTACATAATCCACAATATTTTTAGCATACCCTGCTACATTTCCCTCATTGGTTACTTTTATTTTGTATTCAATAACAACTGTTGTATTTTTTAATTGTTTAGCTGTAATAGCTGTTGTTGCTAATTTAGATTCTCCATATTGATGAACTTTTGTACCTTCTTTATTTTGCACGGTAATTTTGCTGACAAATTTGTCTAATTTTAAATCAAATTTTTCCTTTGAAATTAAACCAATATCAATATTAGACTGGCTTTTATCAACTGCAATGGTATCGGTTACACCAGCTAATACTTGTGTTCCATTTTGATTGATAGTTCTTTCAGAGGCATCTGAGTTTAATGCATCTCCTGCATCTTTGGCATGATATACAGTGGTTGTATATACATTGGTATCATAGAAAAATGCTAATAAATAATTGCCATTTGGTAGTCCTACCAAAGTATATTGTCCTGCTCCATCTGTTGCTGTTTTTAATTCATTTCCATTGTTGTCTTTTGCTGTATCACCTGTATCTGCATTGATAGCTATTACTTGAATGTCTTTTAATGGTTGTTCCCCATCGTCACGTTTTCCATTTTCATTGGCATCTAACCATGCATTTCCAGATAGTTTAGCACCTGTTATGGTACCATCTCCACCATTATTGCCATTTCCATTGTTTTTGTTTTGGTCATCAATTGCCTTTTGTGATTTTTCAATGGTTTGTTGAATTGGTTCTGCCACGTACAAATCTATATTGTCACCTTTTATCTGTAAATCCGTTTCTATATTGGTATCTTCTGTTAGTGGTTTGGCTTTTACTTTTACCTGTAAAGTAATGGTGTCACCACTTTGAATACTAAGTGGTATGCTAATTTCATTATCTGTGTTTGGTGAAGTAGAAACTTCATTGCCTAACAAGGTGTAAGTAGCATCTTCACATTCTACCTCAGCTGGTAACGTTTGCTTGATTTCTACATTGTTGGCCTCCACTTTTCCATTATTGGTAATTACAGTTTGATAGGTCACCTCTTCATCTGCCTGTAAATAACTATTACTATTATCACAAGTAAATGAGACATCTAATTTTGGTTTTGCAATGTCTATTTGGATTTGATTTGTCTCAATCGGTTCAAAATTTTCTGCTGTTATTTTGGTGTTGGTTGTTACATTTCGTTCGTATTCTCCATCATTTAAATAACCTACTGTTGTACTAATAACAGCTCCTACTCCCTGATTACTAGCTAATGTATCCAAAGAAATGGTTACTTTTCTTGTATTGGAATCATAAGAACCAGTAACGGTTTTGTTATTTCCATTTTCATCTACAACAGATGCAGAAGATGATTCGTAATCCAATCCTTCTGGTAATGTTTTTTCAATAACCACATTTTTCTTTTCACTTTCTGATTGGTTCATAACAGAAATTGTGAAATTGATCGTATCTCCTTTTTCTACCGTTTCATTATCATTGTCTTTTGATTCATTCACTGTAAAATCGGAAGGTTTTAATTTGACACTATCTGATTCTGCTTGCAACTCTGCTGCAAAATTTTTCGCGGTTACAGTAGCCACATTTTTTAAATCAATATCTGGTACACTCGTAATTTCACTTTTTTGTTCAGTTAGCACATTATTTTCTCTTTTGTTAGAACTAATATAGTATTTTCCATCTTCTCCGATTGTAAATCCAGGATAATCTTTATAATAGCTATAAATATCTGGTTTTTTCAAAGTCATAATTTCGACTTCTTTGGTAATGGTTTGGCCAGGTTCAATGCTATCAATTGTCCATCCTAATGTTGGTGCTTCTCCTGTATCGTAGTTACCATTTTTTATCACATTCCATTCATTCATTGTCTTCACATCTGCATTTTCTGGATAATATTCCACATCCGTAATAGAAGTATTGGTATTTTTACTAGAACGAACGTATTGTGTCCAATTTGGTAATTGACTTTTGATAACGGCTCCTCTTGCTGTTTCTGTTCCTTCATTTTTTACTGTTACTGTATATTTCAATAATTGATATTCTCCAATTGTTTTATCCTCACTCATACCACTTACTGTTTGTGATATTTTTAAATCTGGTCCTTTACCAGTTGTTAGCCCAATCGTATCAGCTACTGATATTTCTTCTCGATTTGCTTCTTCTGCTTGTTCTACATAGTAAGTAGCAAAATTAGAAGCCATTGTATTGTTATAAGAAATATTGGCCGGAATTTCTAAATCATAATAAAAATTCATATTATCGCCAGGTTGCATTTGATAATGATCCAATACAATTAAATAAGATTTTACTTTTTGGTAATCTTGGATACTGGTTGTCCAGCCATTTTGACTATCTTTTAAGTTCTTGTTTGCCTTTCCATTTTCAGAATAATAAACTGTAATTTTGTCATCTAGGGCTCCTGTTCCTGCTGTTATTTTGCTACGAATATAGGTATCAAAAGTCGTGCCTAGATCTTCTTCTTTTTCTACAGATTGATTTCCTTTGAATGGCAATCTGCCTAGAATGCTCATTTGATCACATACATGACCAGTATTATTGACTAAGATTAAATTCATGCGAGCAATTTTTGTTTTTTGATATACACCAATTTTGTCCATCATACTACCTTGGTTAACAGACATGAGTTGTTTTCCTGTATCTTCATAATTAGACAAATGACTAATATTCACCAAACCAGTTGGTGCTGCATATTCAATTTCTGTTTGTGCCAATCCTGCTGTTCCATTGCTTGTATTAACCGGTTGTGCATAATTGGTTGCTCCATTGTTGTAATAATACATTTGAATAGTATCTTTTTTATTTGGTGTTAGGATATTTACTTTCAAGTCAGTTTTTAACACAATATTAGTTCCATTGGTAATAGAACCTTTGCTAAACTTTGTTTCAATTCCTTTTAATTGCACACGCAATATATTTTTTCCGTTGTTTTGTAATTTCTGAATATCGTTTACCACTAATTCATCATCGTATAAAACTTGGTATTCTTTTACTTGAACATCTTCAATATAAGAAGGTAATTCAATATCAAAAATTGGATCTGCATATAAGTCAGATTCTTCTTTGTCATTGCAAAGTTCAATACGCATTTCTACATTTTCGTTGTTAATGATTGTAGAAAGTGCTGTTTTGTTAAGGGTCAAATTTGCTTTTGTGGATGTTTCATCCAATAACACTTCTGCTTTTGCTTCATCTACTTTTAAATAATCTTTTCCATCATCCTCTTTTTGAGATACACTAGCGGTTGCTCTTATTTTTGCCATATCTTCCAAATTTGTTTTAGAAAAAGGTAATTGACCTGTTATCGCTTTTTGATGTGTTATGATTAAATTGCCTTCTGATACAGGAGCAGATGTCTGTAAAACAAGTTGATTGACAGCTGTCAAATAGGTAATGACATAATCACCATTTTCATCGGTTTTTGAATCTTTGTTAATAATACCAACTAATGTGTTATTTTTATCATAGAAATTGATACTTCCGTTTTCACCTAATACTTGTAAAAATGTTTCTCTCTTAACCACTGTTTGACGATAAAGAATATAAGGAATCATATTATAAGCATTGCCACTTTTGTCTACCATTTCATCTTTTTCATCTTGCATTTGTATTCCCTCTAGATGTTCTGTATATCCTACATCAATTTGCCATTTTGCTTGATAGGTTGTTTCTTCTTTTGTTTGACTATTTTGATTGACGTATAATTTTCCTTTTCCAACATGCTCCTCATTGGTTAGTGATTCTAAAGATACAATTTTTCCAGTCGTATTTTTTAGCTCTAATGTATCATTTAATGTTGTTTCAATTTTTTTCGTGTCTTATGCTTGATAAAGATTA
>CAMCHB010000027.1 GCA_945874585.1 uncultured Clostridium sp.
TTACAGTTTTGCACAAGAGGAAACGATTTCAATCCACAATTTAAAAAATAAACATAGAAAAGTATACAAGAGAAAAACAGACGAATCATAAGGCAAAGTGAAAAAACAATTCATAAAAAGGAATTTATCTGGAATATGACAGAATATAACCATTGTAAATCAAAAAATCTTCATATAAAATAAGGATAAAATATAAAAAAAGGATGTGTTTCCTATTAATATATTTAGAAATATTTTTATTAAATTCAGAACCTCTGTAAAGCTTATATCCCTAGTACTTATTGCATCTTTTGTAATTGTAGGAACGGTATCGTTTGCCTACAAACCAATCTATAGTGTAACCTTAAAAGGTGAATTTATAGGATATTGCGAAGACAAAAGTAAATTGCAAAAGAAAATAAATGAGTATATGAATAGCGGTGGAGAAAATAATTTAGCTTTTATTGAAATTGAAGATCTACCAGAATATCAGCTATGTTTGTTAAAAAAGGGTATTACAACCAATGATGATGAGATTTTCAAAAAAGTAACAGAACATGGAATTGATTATTATCGCTATTATGCTATTATGGAAAATGGAGAAGAAAAACTTTACATTCGTTCAACAGACGAAGCAGAGGAAATTATAAGACAATTAAAAGAAAAATGCAGTGACAATCAAGAATCATTAACATACATTGAAAAATATGAAGATCAATTAAAGGATTTTGCAAGTGTTGATGATGCAGTGGCTACTTTGTATCAAGAACCAAAAGTAAAACCAAATGTTGAGGTTGCTCAAAAACGCGAGATTATCAATGAAAAGGTAAGTACATCAAGAGAAATGTCAAATTCAAAAGCTAATCTTGGTATCAGTCTAATCAAACCTATCAACGGAAAAATATCTTCAAAATTTGGCGCTAGAAGCTCTATTCGAAGTGGTGCGCACACTGGACTTGATGTTGCAGCCCCTTACGGAACACCTATAAAAGCAATTTCAACTGGTACGGTTGTATTTGCTGGATACAAAGGTTCTCTTGGAAATCTTGTTGTCTTATCTCATGGAAATGGTGTTCAAACTTATTATGGTCATTGCAGTACCATTACGGTATCAGTAGGAGATAAAGTTTCACAGGGTGCTGTAATTGCAAAAGTTGGATCTACCGGAAATTCAACGGGAAATCATTTACACATTGAAATCCGTGTAAATGGTGTAGCAAGAAATCCTCAAAATTATTTATATTAGAGTCTAAAAAATAAAACCAGAAATTTTTCTGGTTTTATTTTTTTTATTATTTTTATGACCCAAAGTACTTAAGCCCATTTTTCAAAGCGTTCTTTTTCATGATAATAGTTCCGTATTCAACAGTTTTGTATGAACTAGATTTGGCATATGTATAAATTCAGCAAACTCGGTTGTATAAGCAAAAAAATTAGCAAGTGCTTCTTGCGAAAGCTGTATGTCTTTTAACACTAAGTAGTAAAGATTTTGATAACGATAAAGCATACAAGTTTTAGCAATAGGCTTTTTTTCAAGAAAATCACTATTTTTTAAAGAAGAACAGTATTCGCAATAATCATCAAAGGATTGAAAACAAAATAAAAACAATTGATGATTATAGTCCATAGTTTTTCTTTTTATTTTCATTTTCTTCTTTCGTAAAAGATCCTTTTCAGCAATTTCCGGACGAATCCTCGTAATTGTCAGTATAAAACTACCGTTTGATGTGGCAAAAGCCTCAATCATGGTTTTGTAGTTTTTGGTAATAAAGCCTACTTCTTTTTCAGCTTTTTTTAACATATCAACAAAAATAGATTGGGTAGAGATAGAATTAGACATAAAAGAATGGAAATCAATATTTCTTTCCTTTAAGTCATTGCTATCAAGAGTTATTCTAATTTTATCCTCATTCAATTTTTCTATTTTCATATAAACCTCCCATTTGCATTCATAATAAGTCTCCAATATTTTTGTACATACTATTATTATACTACGAAATAAGAAAATAAAAAACAAATAAATTTTACCAATTAAAAGGTCAATCCATTGTTTTAAAAGTTCTCCAAAATCATTCGGATACTATAATAGTATATGGTGTTTTCCTTTAAAATGTACTATGCTAATATAGCATAAAAAAAACAAAAAAAAAAGTACTCTGAAAAAAATATTTCATATAGAAAAATAAAATTGGAAAAAACACCAATTACCCTTGAAAAAGCAAGCAAAAACCTATATAATATTCAGGAGAATTATAAAAAAACAAAAGGTAAAAATAAGGACAAAATAGAGAGGTATAATATGAGTGCAAAAGATAGAAATGTATGGATTTTATTGATCTTTATATTATCAGGATTGGTAATAGGTGGCTTATTAGGACAAGTAGCAGCTAATGTGGATGCATTGAGCTGGCTATCTTACGGAGAAAGTTTTGGATTACCACATCCAGTTGAATTGGATTTAAATGTTATTACAATTACATTTGGATTTATGCTAAAAATCAATATTGCAAGTATATTGGGCATTTTAATTGCTATATTTGCTTATAAAAAAATTGGCTAAAATGGGGGCAAGAAAGGTTGTTCAATGCCATTAAAAATGAAAGATACTCCATTATCAGAAAGACCTTATGAAAAATTAAATTTGTATGGAGCACAACAATTATCCAATGCTGAATTGTTAGCCATTATCATAAAAACAGGAACAAAAAATGAAACAGCTGTGGACTTGGCTAAAAGAGTTTTTAATTTAGGTCAAAAACAACAAGAGGATTTAACTTTTTTAACAGGAATCACGATAGAACAATTACAGAATATTAAAGGAATTGGAAAAGTAAAAGCAATACAAATAAAAGCTGTGTGTGAACTTGCCAATCGATTTGGAAAACCAATTCATTCCGACAAATGGGTGATAAAAACAGCACAGGATGTCTATCAAATGATGCAAGATATGCGTTTTTTAACAAAAGAGATTGTAAAAGTTGTTATTTTAAACACGAAAAATGTGGTACAAAAGATTGTGAAAATTTCGCAGGGACGGAACAAACTCTGCGGTAATTGAGCCAAAAGAAATTTTAGCTGAGGTCATAAAAATGGAGGCTCCTAAGATGATTTTAGTACACAATCATCCAAGCGGAGATTTGCGACCTAGTCAGGCTGATTATCAAGTGACAGATCGTATTTATGAATGTGCTGAATTGATGGGAATTCAATTGCTTGATCATATTATTATTGGAAAAGAAGGATATGAGAGTATATTTTATGCGAAAACGGTCAAAGATGAAAATGACAAAACAGAACATGAGGAAGGATTGTGAAAAATATGAAATTATTTAATTTTGGTGGTAAGGATATTGGAATTGATTTAGGAACTGCGAATATCCTTGTAACAGTTAAGGACAAAGGAATTGTTTTAAATGAACCATCAGTGGTAGCAATTGATCGAAAAAATGGTGAGATTTTAGCAACTGGACATGAAGCAAAAGAAATGCTAGGAAGAACACCAAATCAAATTAAAGCGGTAAGACCTTTAAAAGATGGTGTAATTGCTGACTTTACAGCTACCCAACTAATGCTAAAAAATATTTTAGCTAAAATTTGTAGACGATATAATGTGGGAAGACCAAGAGTTGTAGTAGGCGTACCATCTGGTATTACAGAGGTGGAAGAAAGAGCAGTTGAAGAATCTATTATCCAAGCAGGCGCACGAGAAGTTTATTTAATTGAAGAACCAATGGCAGCTGCTATTGGAGCAGGATTAGAGGTAGCAGAACCTACGGGTAATATCATTGTTGATATTGGAGGTGGAACAACAGAAGTAGCTGTTATTTCACTAGGTGGTATCGTGGTTAGCCACTCTTTAAAAGTAGCAGGGGACGAATTGGATGATGATATTGTTAATTATGTAAAAAGAGAAATGGGACTTGCCATTGGAGCAACAACGGCAGAACAAATCAAAATGCAAATTGGTTGTGCTTGCCCATTGATGGCTGAAATGAGTATGGAAATTCGTGGCCGTGATTTGAGTAATGGTTTACCAAGAAATGTTACGATTACTTCTACCCAAGCAGAAGAAGCTATGAAGGATTCTATCAATGAAATTGTGGAAATTGTAAAGGCAACTTTGGAGAAAACACCACCAGAACTTGCTTCTGACATTATTGAAAAAGGAATCTATTTAGCTGGTGGAGGTGCTTTAATCAAAAATTTAGATAAATTGATCAGTGCTAAAACAGATATGCCAGTTTATGTGGCAGAAGATCCTTTGGATTGTGTCGTAAAAGGAACAGAAAAAACATTAGAAGATTTGGAAAAATTAAAGACAGTTTTAATCAATGCCAGAAAAAGAAGATAAAGATAAGGAGTAGATGTTATGTATAGGGATAAAAAAGTGGGAGTTTTTGGAATTATAATTACCATTATATTATTAGTCCTATTAGTTGTATTATCCAATGTGAATATAGATAAATTTTCTTATTTTGAAAGTGCTGTTGTAAAATTAGTTACCCCTATACAAAATGGACTTGTCTATTTTAAAAATAAAGTAGAGGGAAATTCCTCTTTCTTTGCTGACTTGAGTAATCTAAAAGAAGAGAATAAGAAATTGAAAGAAGAAAATAGTAATTTAGAAAAGTCTTTGCGTGAATTAGAGATTATTAAAGCTGAAAATGCTAGCATGAAGGAAGATTTGAATTTAAAAGAAAAATATACAGATTATCAGGCGGTTCCAGCCTATATTATTGATAAAGATTTTAGTAATTATAGCCATATTATGGTGATTAATGTTGGAAAGAGTGAAGGAATTCAAAAAAATATGACAGTTATTGCGGATAAAGGATTGGTAGGTCATATTATTGCAGTAGATGAACATAGTTCAAAAGTACAACCTATCATAGATCCAGCAAGTACAGTTAGTTGTACATTAAGTACAACCAATGAAGCAGTTGTCTGCAAGGGAACGATGGATAGCAGTTCAACTTTAAGAGCTACCTATATTCCAACAGAAGCGACATTGGCACAAGGAGATACCTTATCTACTTCTGGTATGGGAGGCATCTATCCTCGTGGCATTCAAGTAGGAACATTGCAAGAAGTGGTTAATACCAATAACATAACGGATCGTTATGCAACGATTAAAACAGCTGTTGACTTTTCAAGTGTACAAACTGTTTTGGTCATTACAAATTAAAACAAAGAAACTCTTAAATGAGTTTAGTAGGAGGTAAACGTGAAAAAAGCATGGATTTGTATTTTATTGTTTGTGACTTTTTTCATCCTATATTTTCTTCAATCTGATTTTTTTAGTTGGTTTACCATTGCTGGAACAAAACCAAATTTGTTTGTGATTTTAGTTTTATTTATTGGTTTGTTTGCAGGACGTATTCGAGGCATTTTATATGGAGCAATTTTTGGCGTTTTATTAGATTTTTTTATTGGAAGAAATATACGGATCAACAGGCATTATACTAGCCATTATTGGTTTTATGGGTGGCTATTTAGATAAAAACTTTTCAAAGGATAGCAAAATTACCATTATTTTAATGGTTATTTTTTCAACAGCTTTTTATGAAATTTTGAAATACATTTTTAATATTGTGATATCCCATTTTTACATTGATGTTTGGCAGTTTGCCAAAACATTAGGCAAAGAAATTTTGTATAATGGTTTATTAACCATTATTTTATACCCACTATTGAAAAAAACCGGCTATTACATAGAGAATGTCGTTAAAGGAAATAAAATACTAACACGTTATTTTTAGAAATGAAATAATAAAAGGGGAAAACAGGAGGTATTCGATTGGGAAATAATGATTTAAACCAGAGATTTAGATTTAATGCATTATCTGTTATTATATATTTGGTAGGCATTGTCATTATTGTTCAATTGTTCAATTTGCAAATTGTGCAAGGAGAATCTTATCGACAACAATCTAACACAAAATTAACGAGAGAAAGTGTGCTAGAGGCAGCAAGAGGCTCTATCATGGATCGTACGGGAAATGTTTTAGTAGGAACCAATATGGGCTTTCGATTGGAATTATACAAAACCAAAGTTGACACACAAACTTTCAACAACACCATTTATAACATTATTAAAGTACTGGAAAAAAACGGAGATAGCTATATTGATACATTACCAATCAGTTTGAATCCTTTTGCTTTTCAGTTTAATACGGATGAAGACGTTATTAAGTGGGAAAAGAAAAATAAGATTACAGAAGGAGCAACAGCAGAACAGGCTTTTTATGAATTAAAAGATAAATATGGTATACAAAATGATTCCATTGAAGAAACCAGAAAAATTATGACAGTGATCTATGCTATAAAAACAACTGGTTATAGTACAACAAAATCTATTGAATTATCAAGTAATATCAGTCGTACCAGTGTACAAGAGTTTTCAGAACGTTCTGAAGATTTTCCAGGAGTAGCTGTTTCTACATTACCACTTCGTGATTATAGAACAGGTAATTTAGCTTCTCACATTTTAGGATATGTTGGCAAAATTACAGAGGATGAATACCAGGCTAGAAAAGATCGTTATTCACGTGATGATTATGTAGGAAGAACTGGTATTGAATCTGTTATGGAAGAATATTTAAAAGGTGAAAATGGTGTTCGTCAAATTGATATGGATGTTGATGGAACCCAGACCGGTGAATACATATCAAAAGAAGCAGTTGCTGGAGACGATGTGGTTTTAACCATTGATTCTAATTTACAAAAGGCAGCAGAAGATGCTCTTAAAAACAATATTGAAAAAATTCGAAATGGTGGTTTCTCACAAAGATACAATGCAAAAGGTGGATCTGTTGTGGTAACCAATGTAAAAACAGGTGAAATTTTAGCATTAGCTAATTATCCTGATTATAATCCTGGGGCCATTTATCGTGGAGAGGGTTGGAATGAAATTCGAAACGATGCTTCAAAACCATTGTTCAACCGTGCTATTTCAGGCGCTTGGGCACCTGGTTCAACTTTTAAAATGGTAACAGCAGTTGCTGGACTAGAAACAGGAGTTATCAATAAAAAAGAAAAAATAAACGATGTTGGTGTATACCGTGGAGTACCTAATATTGCACCAGTTTGCTGGATTTGGACGCAAAGTCATCACGGCCATGGCAGATTAAATGTAGAAGAAGCAATTCAGCATTCTTGTAACTATTTCTTCTATGAAGTAGGTAACCGAATGGGAATCGATAATTTAGATAAATACGTGAAATATTTTGGTTTAGGTGAGAAAACAGGTGTTGAATTGCCAAGTGAAACAGCTGGAACTATTGCTTCCAAAGAAACTTCACAGGCAAAAGGAAAGAGATGGCAAGGTGGTGACATCTTGAATGCATCCATTGGACAGGGCGATAACAACTTTTCACCAATTCAAATGGCTCGTTATATCAGTATCTTAGTAAATGGTGGACATCGTATAGATTTAAGCGTGATAAAATCGGTTGTAAAAGCTGATGGATCAGAAGTACCACGCAATGAAATCAAAGACTTCACAAATAAAAAATTAAATATCAATAAAGAAGATGTAGAACAATTGGATATTAGCCAAGACACAATCAATACTGTAATGGAAGGTATGAAATCTGTTGCTGAGGAAGCAGGAGGTACTGCTTATAATATATTCAAAAACTTTAACATTTCAGTTGGTGGTAAAACAGGTTCTGCAGAAACTTCAACAGGTGATGTAACAGCATGGTTTACAGGTTTTGCACCTTTTGATGATCCAGAAATTGCAGTTGTTGTTATGGTAGAAAATGGTGGACATGGTAATTACACAGCAGAGGTTGCAAGAGATATCATTTCCGAATATTTTGGTATGAACACACAAGTGGTAGAAGAAAATGTACAGGCAGATACCTATACAGAATATGCCAGATAAAAAGAAGGGAGTTTAATCATATGGTAAAGAAAAAAACATCTACTGAAACAAAAGAAACAAATCATATAAAAATTCAATTGAATAAAGATAAGATTTTGATTAAAATGTCACAAAAAGCAACATATGAAGATATTTTAAAAGAAGTTCAGGATAAGTTACCAAAACTAAGCAAATTGTATCAGGATGAGAAAACTCCTATTTATATCGTTGGCAAAAATTTGGACAATGAGCAAATGGAAGAATTAGAAAAAATGATTACAGAGAAAATTGATGTTGAAGTCGATTTTGACAGTCCAAAAGAATTGGGACTATCTGGCATTAAGAAAACTTATGAAGAGGATTTAACCATTTCAGAGGTGAAATTTTATAAAGGTTCTGTTCGATCTGGTATGCGCATGGAATACGAAAAAAGCATAGTTATCATGGGAGATGTGAATGCAGGGGCAGAAATTATTGCCGGTGGAAACATTGTGATAACAGGTGCTTTAAGAGGACTTGCACATGCAGGTGCGAAAGGCAATACAAAAGCCATTATTTGTGCACGAGGAATTGAGACGCCACAGGTACGTATTGCCAACATCGTGAAGGAAATGGATAGTATTCCTGAAATGAATGCAGAGCGATGTGCAAAACAGGATTTTGCTCATGTTGAAAATGGAGAAATTGTTATCAATTAGATGAAAAAAAGGTATCACATAAGAATAAAAGATTTGGTTATATTAAATTTCATAATATAATAAATTCGTATGAGTTATCATACAAGAAAGGAAGGTAAATAGATGGACGAAACAACAAAAGGTGAAAAATTACAAAAAGAACTAATGAATGAAAAAAGAAATGGCTGGGATTTTGTGTCAGAAGAAAAAAGAGAAGAAATTTTTAAATTTTCAGAGGAGTATAAGTATTTTCTTAACCAGTCAAAAACAGAACGCGAGGTTGTTGCTTTTGCAAAGGATGTGTTGAGAAAGAATCAATTCCAAGACATTCACGAGGTAGATCATTTAAAAGCAGGAGATCGAGTATTTTTTGTTAACCGTGATAAAAGTATCTATATAGCGGTAATTGGAAAAGAACCAATGGAAAAAGGATGCCAAATCATTGGTGCACATGTAGATTCTCCAAGATTGGATTTGAAGCCAAATCCTTTGTATGAGGAACAAGAATTTGCATTATTTAAAACACATTATTATGGTGGTATTAAAAAATATCAATGGACAACAATTCCACTTGCCATTCATGGCGTTATTGTAAAGCCAGATGGAGAAAAAATAACGGTTCGTATTGGAGAAGAAGAAAGTGATCCCGTTTTTACAGTAACCGATTTGTTACCACATTTAGCCCAAGATCAAATGGAAAGGAAATTAAAAGAAGGAATTACAGGAGAGGAATTAAATCTATTGATTGGAAGTATACCTTTCCAAGATGATAAAGTTTCCAACAAAGTGAAATTAAATATTATGAATTTATTACATGAAAAATATGGCATCCGAGAAATTGATTTTCTAAGTTCTGAATTGGAAATTGTTCCAGCATTTAAAGCAAGAGATTTAGGATTTGATCGTAGCATGGTAGCTGCTTATGGACAAGATGATAAGATTTGTGCTTATACATCTTTAAGAGGTATTTTGAATGTTTATAATCCTGAAAAAACAGCAATTTGTATTTTATCAGATAAGGAAGAAATTGGAAGCATGGGCAATACGGGAATGGAATCTCATATGTTTGATTATTTTGTTTCTGAATTATTAAACAAATTAGAACAAAACCAACCAAATCAATTAGAAAAAGTATTTGCTCATTCTAAGATGTTATCTGCTGATGTGGATGCTGGTTTGGATCCAACATTTTCTTCTGTATCAGAGCCTCATAATGCTGCACGTATTGGTTATGGTATTGGCTTAAACAAATATACAGGTGCCAGAGGAAAATCAGGAGCATCTGATGCAAATGCTGAATTTGTAGCAGAAGTTAGAAGATTGTTTGAAGAAAAAGACGTTCGCTATCAATTGTCTGAACTAGGCAAAGTAGATGTTGGTGGTGGCGGAACAATCGCCTATATATTAGCCAATAAAGGAATTGATGTAATTGATTGTGGTGTACCGGTATTGTGTATGCATTCACCATTTGAAATCACAAGTAAATACGATATTTTTATGGCTTACAAAGGCTATGAAGCTTTTTATCAAAATTTCTAAAAAAGAAAAATCTATACCATTTATTGGTATAGATTCTTTTTGCATAAAAAGGTAAAAAAATAATTGCAAAATAGGTTTACGAAAAGAATTAGTTGTAGTATGATAAAAGAGTAACAATAGAATAAAAGCAAAAGAGGAGATAGGAAAAATGAAAAATAAGAAAAAAATAATAAGTATAGCAGTACTTAGTATCCTATTATTAGGAATTACCTTTTTGTGTGTTCACCACTATCCCAACAAAGGAGAAAGCCCTGTAACATTAACAACAGAAAAAATCTCTGAAAACAAAGTATTTCCAACGGTTTTGGTGGGTGTTAATCAAAACCAACAATTAGAAGTACAATCAGAAACAAGTTCTGATGTTACATTTAATACAACAAAAACGTATTTAACAGAAAATGGACAAAACATTATTCGAGTAAATGTAACCGTTGATTATGTAGATGGTGTAACCATCGAAAAATTAAAATGGGCTTCCGGAGAACAAAGTTATGAATATATGGCACAAAATGGAACAGATTTGACCTATACAACTGGAAGCAATCGCATTGAAACCAGTTTTAAAATCAATCAAACCGGTAAGTATACGATATTTATTCAATATGCCAAAGGAGATCAGGCTTACCAAGGTAGACGTATTATGACGATAAATAGTTTGGTTAATCCAAGTGCAGAATATCCTAATATTGAAATTATTCGAAACAAGGATAATGGTAGAAAGATAACCATTCATGCAACCAATCAATCTTCTAAAATTACTACTTTAAAAATACAAAAAGTAGCAAGCAAAGATGAAACGGTAGATTTTAACACCCAAGGAACTTCTATTGATATCACAGCTTCTAATGATATCACGGTTGATTATACAGTAGCAGAAGATGGTATTTATAAATTGTATGCGAAATCAGAAGCTGGTTCTTATTCAACTTTAACTACTGTATTGGCAAAAGATTCTATTATTGTGATGAGTATTGATAAAGATAAAACAAATGGAAGAAAGATTACCATTACAGCTACAGATGGACTAGCCGATATTCAAATTATGAAGATTGCAAAAGCATCTGATGTAACGGGAACCAATTATTTTGAGACAAATGGGACTAGTATACCGATTACAGCTGGAAGAACCGTAACTGGTACATATACTGTACCAGAGGATGGTAATTATATTATTTATGTGAAAGATGCTTTAGGAAATACTTCACAAAGCCAAGTGGTTTTATCTAGTACGGGACATCCAATTGTAGTTTCTATTACACAAGATTCTGCTAAAGATACTTTATTACATATTACAGCAAAATCTGTATCTGATCCTATTACTGTTTTAAAGGTTGCTTTGGGACAACAGGAAGTTTCCTATTTTGAAAACAATGGAACTGTATTGGCAATTACTCCGGGTACTGAGGTTTCTGCAGATTATACACTTTCTAAATCTTCTTATGTGACGGTTTACGCAGAAACAGCTAGTATGAAATATGTGTATCGTCAAAGCTTTGAGATAAGCACAAATGTACCGGTGCAAAGTGTTAGCTTAAATAAGAAAGAAACAACGATTCAATTAGGTAAGAGCGAAAAATTAGTAGCGACAATCAATCCAAGTAATGCAA
>CAMCHB010000028.1 GCA_945874585.1 uncultured Clostridium sp.
ACACACTGCATATCGTCGGCAGCGTCAGATGTGTATAAGAGACAGGCTATGAAGCTACTAGTATTGAAGAAATTACAGCAACTGTTGGAGTAGCAAAAGGGACACTTTATTATCATTTTTCTAGCAAAGATGAAATCTTCTACTTTTTAGTGGAGGAAGGCATGAAGCTCTTAAAAAATAGCATAGAAATCAAAACATCCAAACTCGACAATGCCATTGATCAATTGAAAGCTATTATTCTAATTGAAATTAAAGTTTTGGTAAAATACGAAAATGTAATTTCCATTATTTTAAGTCAAATTTGGGGAAATAAAGAACGCAATGTAGCCTGCCAAAAATACGTTTTTGATTACATCAATACCGTTGAAAAAATCATTGAAACTGGTATCCAAAAAGGACAAATTATTTCTTGCAATCCAGAACTTTTAGCTTCTTCTATTTTTGCTGTTACCTGTTCCAGTCTCATTTATAAAATTAAAAATGGATCTGATATTCAAATCGATGCCCTATATCAAGAATATGTCAACACTTTAATTGGTGGTCTTTCCCCTCAAGATAAATAGAATAAAAAATAGCACTATTATATAAAAAGATTACATAGAGTTGGTTCTATGTAATCTTTTTATTTCATCACTTCCATTCCATCTCGTGCATTTTCCAATCCTTCTAAATTATAATAACTGTCTGGAATTGGTCCCACAATTACGTTTTCTGCCACTAGAATCTCATTTGTCATATCACATCCAATCGTTTTTACTGGTGTTACAATATTAACACGGCAAGTCGTATGCAAATAAATGCGGTGAATGGTTTGATTGATTCCACCACTTCGAAATTCGCTTTTAAAATCAGTGGTTACAGCTCCTGTTGAAGTAATGCGAATGGGTATTTTAGGCCCAATATTATAAAATATTTCATTTCCTAAAAAGCTTCCCATTGGTATATAAATTTTCGTATTTTTCTCATTTTCCAAAGCCTTTTGAATCTCTAATGTAATTTCAGCTGCAATTTTATTGATAGAGATCACATTAGCCTTTACCATTTTAATTTCTCCTTGGTCGCCACGAATAATGGTAATTAAATCATTGTAATCTACATTTTCGAGAGATTCTTTCGCCTTTTGATTGATGATTTTAATGGCAATTCCTCTTGCTTTTAAATTGCACAAAGAATCGAACATTGGATTTAAATAATTCAACACCATTTTCGCGACCAAAAATGCAATCAGTAAAATGATTCCGATTATAACAGTTTTTTTGAATTGCTTTTTCCCATAAAAATCTGGTAAAGCAAGACGTTTTCTGGAATAAATTTTATCTGTCATAGGCTAAGCTAATTTTTTCTTTACGTATTTGGGAATAAACAATTGTGTACCAACCAGTAAATTCTTTTCATCCTCAATTTGATTGACTTGCTTAATTTCCTCTACTGTACTACGGAATTGTTTGGCAATCTTCCATAAAGTATCTCCTTTTTTCACAAAATAAACCACCATACTGAAATTATCTTTTGGTTCCTCTTCTGCTATTTCTACCTGATCAATCATTGACAAATTAGAATGTTCTACCGTGTCGACTTGGATTTTCAATTGAATATTACAATCAATACTACCGTTTTGTACAACAAAATCGCTCTGTTGCACCTCAACTGTCACTTGCCTATTTTCCATAGTCTCTTGGCTGGTGGTTATTTTATGTTGGAAAGATAAGCTCGTTTTCTTGTGATAAAAACTGCCTTCTTCTTCCCCTTCAAATAGAATATTCATGGCAATGATGCCATCTATTACAATCTGTTGATTTGCCACAGTTTGTTGTTCAATTAACGGTTGGATTTCCACATCATATACCCTATGGTTTTGCAATTCTGGCATTTGAATCTGTTGCTTGATTGGAACAGTTTCACAGATTCTTTCCTTGCCTGTCATGACATCCCTATTTTTTCTGGTTAAAACCATATTTTCGCATGGTGAATACATGTCTTCTATCAGTTCTAAACTCTTGCTTTCATATGCCAAACACTCTAATCCAATTTCTGCTTCAACAAAAATGCTATGTTCTTGTGGTGTATTCATTTTATACACCAAGTTTTTCAATGTATAATTCATATCACAAATACTATTATCTTCTACATTTTGCATATCCACAAATCCCATTACAGGTATGCTTCCTGTTGCTAACCCAATGTGATTATCCTCTGTTAAATACAAAATTTTAACAGCTAAATCTGCCTTGGCCAATACTTTATGATAACTAATTTTCATCTCCTTATTTTGAATGCAAACATTTAATTTTAATATCTCTGCTACCTCATCCGTTTCATCCAATTTAATATTATCTTTGGCAAAAACTTTTGTGCTTCCCTCTCCGATTAAAGAATAAACATTTCGAGTTCGACTCAATTTTTGTATTTGAGAAACTCCCTCTACTTTTTGAACAAAGGATACGTTTTCATTGGAATAAATTGTGGTTTGTATCTCCATTTCTGCTTTCATATGAATCTTTCTACCATTTAATACCTGGCACTCGATATTTTTGATTTGTACCGTATCTGTACTATTCATCCCGGTTCGTGCCTTTTCCAAATCCCATACTTCTGTAAAATCAAGATTGGTTCCAAACCCACGTACTTCATTCTTTTGTGTTGTTTCTGCCAAATACATCACATGAATGCTTAGGCTACCATCCATACGTAACTTACCATCTAAAATTTCCTTTTTATATACACACACATTTCCAGTTGTATGAATAGCACTTAAAATATCTGGCTTGCTATCTGGTATGATCGTATCTCCTTCCACAACAAATGTCTTATTTGCTTGATCTACAATATGATGCATACACAAGCTTTCCTTTTTGCAATCTATTGCCATGTCAGACCTCCTCCTTCTTCCTTACTATCATACTATGAGAAAGCCAAAAAAAAATTCCTAGTAACTAGGAATTTTCATAAATTATCTATTTATTTTTAGGCTCCAAAGGAGGTATTAACGGTGAAAATTGTTTTCCATCAAACACGGCAACTTCAACAGCTCTCGTTAATACATCTGTATACGTATACGTTGCATTTCTATTTTCATTATCATATTTTACAACAAAAATATTTGGATATGCTTTTTCTATAGTTGCTTCTTTTTCAAAAGGCTTGCTTCTGCCAAGAGATCCTTTTACAATTATCTTTTTTCCTAATTTATCCCCTATATTAGCTTTTAGATTCGTGATATCATTTCTACAAATCATGCAATCACCTCATTTTCTTATTGGAAATTATATCATTAGAGGTTAATATTGTCAAAAACGATATTTTTCTGCAATTTTTCTGAGAAGCCTGTCACATAAGGGTTTCTTTTGCCAATTTATCTTTATATGTTTTTTTGTTTACATTTTTATTACAAACAAATTACATACTGATTGTTTTCTTTCTTCCTCGTGCTCCAGTTCCACCTATTCCATCCATTCCTTCTTTGATTTCCTCCATAATTTCAAAAACCGTCACATATTGATGTTGATCTGTTGTTGCTACTTTTTCCGCTACAATTAACGGATCCATAAAATCAATTAAAATCCTTCCTGGAGAGGATGCAAAATCTGCTCCGGCTAGCATAATAGCCTCAAAATAACTTTGACATGCTCCCGCAAAGATGACCAATTCTTCACTGTTTTTTCCCCATTTTCTAGCCTCTTGAACAGTTTGTATAAAATGCTTTGAGTTTCTATAATTATTAAGATCATGATAATCGACTCCATTTTTCAGCATTGAATCATGACCTGTTACAATCAAAATATCAGGTCGATATTTTTGCAATAAATTTCTGACAAAATAGGGTTGCTGCCTTTCAGCAATATTACGAACAACAGCATCTAGTCCAATTCTACGATAATATCTTGCCGATTTCTCTGAATATCTTCTGTCTCCGTCTAGGTGCAAAATCTTTCCGATATACACACGTTCTCCTTTTTCATTTCTCTTTCTGCAATTTTCTAAATAATTTCTGCGACGTTTTTCCATTTTATCTTCTAAGTTTTGTATAACCTGCATTCTTTCTTCTCGACTGATTTTTTCCAAATCATCCAAAGGTGCATCTGCTTTAATACGTTGAATCAGACCAGATAAAATTGCTATATATCCTTTTTTAGGAACCCATTCAATTTTTTCTACAACAAAAAAAATATCTTTCTGATAAGATTTTCTAACAACAATATCATCTATTTTTATATTCATGTTTCCACCTCTTGCTTGCATTTTGTGGCTCTTTTTATTGTATGTCGATTTTTGTCAAATGGTGAAAACGATTTGTTTTCCTAAAAAAATAGAGCACCCATATAGGTGCTCCATTTTTCACAAATTTTGATTTGAAAATTTGTGAATGACTTGCATTAAAGTATAGCTTTTCTAAATTTGGAAGGTTTTCCTTCTTGATAAAGCTTTGTTTCTACTTGCAGAATTTTTTCGCTGTATTTCTTCCATTTCTTTGGAATCCAAATATAATCAGTTTGAGTTCGAGAACCAACCGATACACCAG
Organism: uncultured Clostridium sp.; assembly: GCA_945874585.1. Taxonomy (GTDB): domain Bacteria; phylum Bacillota; class Clostridia; order TANB77; family CAG-508; genus CAMCHB01. The sequence continues at coordinate 4,520 of CAMCHB010000028.1, forward strand.
CCAGTCTATTGTTCAACATAACCATTATAATTTCCATGGTCCCATCAATAACAGCCGGTACAATTTTGCCCCAATATTCACGGCAAAAGTCTGGATCTTTTACTTCGTAAATTAGTCCATTGTAAGCCTTATAAAGAAGATTGACAAAAACTCCTTTTCGTTTTTCCTCAAAATAATAAGAAACACGCAATGTTTTGACATGCACTTGTTCTTTTTTGTTTTCTTCCTGTGCGCACGGTTCAATTTGAATCGCACATGCTCCCCATTTTCTTTCGGTAGAAGCAGCATACCGCTTATGATAATCAGATAGCAATTCATATTTTCCTTCACGAGGATCAATGAGCTTTGGATCTTCATAATCAACTGCTTCTGCAAAATCTTCGTAAGCATTGATTCTAGTTACGAGAAATTTTTTAGACGAATAGTCATCAAAGGAAATCGTATCTCCCCTTTTAATTTTTTGCATGGATTTACGATTTAATTTTAAAATAACCTTTTTTGACTTCCGTTTAATCAAAACATAATCTGCATAAGAAATTTTCACTGTGTGGTGTTTTTGTTGCATTTCCATAATGCAAGCCTCCTTCTAATGATGAAAAAATAAATTTCAGTATACATAAAATTATATACAAAATTCTGGAAAAAGTCAAGCATCTGGCTTTGCTTTGCAAAAAACTGAGGCACTCTTTTTGCCTCAGTTTTGAACTTAATTTTATTTTTGATTCAATTTCAAAAAATTGTAGGAACTACTTGAAGGATTATTAACATTTATCAAATAACCTGTATAAATTCCACCTTCTGGGCTTTGCAAATTATTTGGGATGGAAACATCACAAATAAACTTCTCTCCTTGGTTGTTAATAATATTGATACGAAAACTAATGACACAATTCAAATTGGCTAAGTCCACATTGGCTTCTTGCAAAATTCTTCCGTTAAAAGATACTACATTGTTGTTCTGATCAGAAGAATAATTGGTTACAATATTTTTGTTGATATACCCTAGTGAAATAGGATTCGAACAATCTGTGTAAAAGGTAGGATTATCATAGTTATTTCCTTGATTATCTTTGTTATTGTATACAATATTAAAATCAATACGATCATTTGCATTTTGTAAATCCTTGTATTTTCCAATGTAAAATGGATTTTTGTAGTTCAATACTTTTTCCCCTTCAGATGAAGGAGCATCAATTTTTATATGATCAATATACATTTGGTTAATTGTATTTTCATTGGTTAAATCTTTGTTATTAACACGATTGTTTAAGTAAATCGCAATATCTGTATATTGGCTAATACTCAAATCTTTTAAATTTTTTTCTGGACTATTGTCGATCGCATCTGCACTGCTATGCAACACAATTTGATTGATACGAAACACTACATTTTTGTTTTCTTCTGAAACTTTCTGTATATTTTCAGAATATTGGTTTTGCTTCATATGATTGCCAATGACATTATAATAGCCAACAATTAACAAAACCAACATCACAATTCCAACAACAATTAAAATATGTTCTTTATTCAATCCTATACTAAATTCTCTCATATTCAACCTCTATTATGGCTCTAATTTTTTATATAAATTTTCCATGATGGTGTACACAGCATTACCCCAATTGGTATCGGTAGCGTAGCGTGTATTAACTCCTGTTACGGTAGGTCCATTATAATATTTGCCTTGTGCTACTTCTCCATTATAGATTGGTGTACCAGATGTATTTAAATAGTATTTAACCAAAACTTTAGCAACCAACTCTATACCTTCTGTATAATCATCAAATTGGAAAGAATAATTATAAGCATCACTATCATAAGCCCCATAGCCAAACAAATTCTTTTTATCATTTGCAATTCTAGATGTACCCCATTGACTCTCATGAATTCCCATGGCAGCTAAGAATACACCATTGATATTATATTTTTGCTCCATTTGATAGAAAAATGCTGCATTGTTTGAAAAAATTTGATTTTTATCTTGTGAATTACCCATTAACATATTTTTAAAATCAGACTCGGTAAATCCACTTGGCTTATTCAATGCCATATTATAATCCAATTTCATGATGATTTTTTGAAGACGATTTTTATCAACAACACCACTGTTTACAGCTGATGAAGTCAATTGGATGGTTTTGACATAGCCTTCTTTGGTTCCATCCTTTGCATCATAGGAAATTTTAGCCCAATCGCCAGATAAATCTTCCAATTTTACATCCATATATTTTTTGATGTCAGTCACATCGGTAGCATTTTGATCCGTTGCCTGTTTTAATTTTACGTTTTCTGTTAAATACATGGTGTCTCCAATATGTACTTTATTATTCGCTAAAAATTCAGATGTTCCAACTTCTACAATCTGTTCGGTTGTTGGTGATATCGTTTTACGTTCTGTTACAACCTCATCAATTACCTTGTTATTTTCATAAGTACGTACAATAGATACTTTGTCTTTTCCTTTAACACCGGCTTTTTTGATTTTTTCTTCACCTTTTGGCAACAAAGGGTTGTCCACATTGGTTACAGGGAAATCAACTTCTTGTTCTTCTTCTGATTTAATAATTGTCTTAATGGTACTTAAATTTGAATTTAATACTTTTTGTAAATCAATCGCACTATTGTTAGATTCATAGCTTTTGATTTCTTTCATTTGCTCTGGTTGTTCTGTCTGCATTTCGCTACTTGCTAAAATAAAACGATTGGTTGACACTAAGGTTACGGAAAGAGCACATACAGCAATTAAAATGACACTAACCCCTCGGATTACATTTTTACTTGGTTTTACATTTCGAAAACGATATTCTAATTGCAGTTTGATTCTTTCTTTTGTATATTTTTTCCTCATAAAAACCTCCATTTGAGCATTTTTTGTGTTTATCTTATTTTTATAATGGTCATCTAAAAAAAATTATTCACCACTATTATATACTATAATTTCACAGATTTCCATTTATTTTGATAAATTTTTTTCAGTATTTTTTAACAAATCTGGTTAATGTTGCTCTATCTAGTATTTCCGTATGCTTTTTTGAGGATTTTTCTCCCCCATTTGAGAGGAGAAAAGCTTAAATGGATAACGATTATATCTTTCTATACAATAAAAAAAATGCCAGAGATTTCTCTCTGACATTTTCTCGCTTTATTTTATAAGATAATGCAAATTAAGCCTCCGCTTCCCTCGTTAATAATTCTTTCCAATGTTTCTTGTAATTTACACTGAGCCTCTTCTGGCATTTTATATAATTTATTCTGTAACCCTTCATTCACCAATTCATGCAAGCTTTTTCCGAATATATTAGATTCCCATATTTTTTTTGGGTCACTTTCAAATTCTGATAAAAGATAATTCACCAGTTCTTCTGATTGTTTTTCACTTCCTACAATTGGTGAAACCTCTGTCTCAATTTCTGCCTTAATCATATGAATGCTTGGAGCCTTAGCACGCAATTTTACGCCAAATTTTGACCCCTGTTTTACCATTTCAGGCTCTTCCAAAATCAACTCATCCATGGATGGTGTTACAATACCATAGCCTTTCGTCTTTACCTCTTGCAATGCATATTGCACCTTGCTATATTCTTTTTTCACTTCTGATAAATTAGCAATCAAAGAGAATAAATCTCCATCGTTTTGAATATCACTACCCGAAATTTCTGTTAAAACTTGATAGAACAAATGCTCTTTTAACTGAATTTGAATGTGAACATGACCTGTTCCCAATGAAATCTGATCCAAAGTTGCTTGTGTCATAATTTCCGTGTTTTGCATTTGTTGTAGGCTCTGTTGCATTTGTTTGATGCTTTCCACCTTTTGAAAACTTTCACGAATTTCTTTCTGCAATTCCATTTTGATCCAATGTGTATCAGGCAAATTTTCAACCCATTTTGGGTAATTGATATTGATTCTTTCAACTGGAAATTCGTAAAGAATTTTACTAAATATTTGCTGAATATCTTGTAGATTCAATTGTGCGCAATTGGTTGCTACAACAGTAGTAGCGTATTTCTTTTCCAGCTTTTCTCGTAAAATTTGCACTTCCTTTGCTCTTGGGTTTTCAGCATTTAATACAATAATAAACGGTTTATTGATTTCTTTTAATTCCTTGACTACTCTTTCTTCTGCTTGAATGTAGTCCTCTCTTGGAATATCAGTGATACTTCCATCCGTTGTTACCAATATTCCGATGCTAGAATGCTCCTGAATGACTTTTCGTGTTCCAATTTCTGCAGCTCTTTCAAATGGCATTTCTTCTTCTGACCATGGTGTTTTTACCATTCTAGGCACATCTTCTTCTAAATAGCCAATTGCATTATTCACCAAATACCCCACACAATCTACTAAACGAACCTTCATTTTAATATGTTCCTCTAATGTGATTTCAACCGCTTCATTGGGAACAAATTTTGGTTCTGTTGTCATAATCGTTCGACCAGATGCACTTTGCGGTAATTCATCGGTAGCTCTTTCTTTTTTATAGGTATTTTGTATATTGGGAATCACCAATAAATCCATAAATTTTTTAATAAATGTAGATTTTCCTGTTCGAACAGGTCCTACAACTCCAACATAAATATCTCCATCTGTCCTTTTGGCGATATTCTCGTATATTTCTAACTTTTCCATAAAAACCTCCATTCGAGCCCGATTGCTCCTTCTAAATTTTTATTCAAAACCTCTTTTCTTAAGTTAGAGGTTTCTATTTGAATTTTCCTTGGTGCTCTAGGAATTTATCTCTCGTATCAATTGACTTTATTTCATTATATTATGCCGTTTCTTGAATATTCCTATTTTCTCAAAATTTTCCATAGTATAATTTTGCTATGTTTTTGCCAATAATAATAGAAAATTCCATTTAAAAAGATGATTTTAGAAAGGAGTTTGAGAAACCCATTGAAAAAGACTCTTTTAACATTTTTGAATCACTGGTTTTGTTTTAAACCAACTGAAAAATACGACTTTTTTCTACCTGATAAAGAAGAAAAAGAAACAGGCTCTGCTTCCCAACTAGATTCTTTACCCGATTATGAAAATATTTTTCCGAATCTATCCATCAATCTAGAATATTTGCAAATGAAATACAATACCCTCATCAACAGTGATATTATTATCCGTCCTTTTCAACTAATTGCACAAAATACTGAATACAAGGCCTTTTTAATTTATATTGATGGAATGGTAGATTCCAATATGATCAATTCCTATATTTTAAAGCCCCTTATGTTGCGTAACCGTTCCAATACTTTTCGCGCAGAAGCTACCCCTCGAAAATCTATTACCATTGTCAGAAACAATCGAGGACACAAACAGGTAAAACATTTTTCACTTGAAAAATATATTGAACAATCACTCGTTCCCCAAAATGCATTAACCATTCACTCTAAATTTCAAGATGCCATTTCAGATATGAATGCCGGCAACTGTTTACTTTTTGTGGATACCATTGCCTCTGCCTTTAGTTTAGAAGTCAAAGGCTTTAAAGCTAGAAGCATTGGAGAACCCAATAATGAAATCATTGTAAGAGGCTCACAAGAAGCCTTTGTAGAAGTCATTCGTACCAATACCTCTATTTTAAGAAGATTGGTAAACAATGAAAATCTCATTGTTGAAAATATGGAAGTGGGAAAAATTAGTCAAACCAAAGTAGCTGTTTGTTATCTCCACAATATCGCAAGTGAAGATCTAGTTTATGAGGTAAAATACCGCATTCAAAACCTTGCGGTCGATTCGCTTTTGTCGTCTGGTCAATTAGAGCAACTCATTCAAGATGATAGTACCATTTTCCCACAAATGGTATCTACCGAACGCCCCGACAAAGCGGTTCATTATTTATTTGAAGGAAGAGTTATTATTTTAGTCAATGGAAGTCCCTATGTTTTGGTAGCTCCAGGTGTTATGGTGGACTTTCTCACCTCACCGGAGGATTTAAATTTAAAACATCAATATGCAAATTTACTAAAGTTATTACGTTTTATTGCTTTTTTAATTGCCTTATTATTACCTGGCATTTATATTGCGGTTACCACATATCATCATGAATTGATTCCGACTGAATTGCTCCTTGCTATTGCCTCTTCCCGTGACTCGGTTCCTTTTCCATTGCTATTTGAAATTTTCATTATGGAAGTTTCGTTTGAACTGATTCGAGAAGCTGGCCTTCGTATTCCTTCTCCTATTGGTCCAACCATTGGAATTGTTGGTGCTTTAATTTTGGGAGAAGCTGCTGTTAGTGCCAATATTGTCAGCTCTATTTTAATTATTATTGTTGCCATTACTGGTATTGCTTCTTTTGCCATTCCGGATTTTTCGATGAATTTTACTCTGCGTATTTTGCGCTTTGCTTTTTTAATTTTAGGAACTATATCTGGATTTTTAGGAATTGCTCTTGGCATTTTCGTTTACTTATGTTTAACAGCTAATCTAAAATCTTTTGGTGTTCCTTATGATGCGCCCTATTTAGCAACCGCTTCCCCCGATCATTCCGCAAGTACTTTTTTTCCCAAAGCTATCTGGAAACGTGAAAAAAGGCCTTCTTTCTTGGATCCTAAAAAAGAAAATGCGGAAAAGCCAATTAGTATGAAGTGGAAAGAAACAAAGAATAAAAAAGGTTAGGAGGTTATTCATTTGCTTACCAAAAAAATATGCTTTGCAGAAGCTGTTGCATTGATTCTCATATTGATTATCAATCGTATTATTTTAGGATTACCCAAAAGTATTTTAGTCAACAGTGCTGCTAGTGCTGGATTTATTATCATCTTAGTCAGCATTTTTTCCGTTCTAGTGGTTTGGCTAGTCAATTACCTGTTTCGAAAATTTGTGGCTTCTGACATCTTAGATGTTTCTGAGTTTTTAGCTGGAAAATGGCTAAAAATTCTGGTGGGAATTTTATATGTTCTAATGTTTATTGGCATTTCCATTTTGTGCTTGTCTTATATTTGCGATGTTTTAAAATCCATTTATTTTGAAAATTTTAATAAACTATTTTTGGCTCTTTTTTTCATCATTGGAATTGTCATCGCCAATCGCATTGGCTTCAATGCTATTCTAAGAACCAATTACAGAATTGTCATTGCTGTCTCTTATACACATCTGACGCTGCCGACGATATGCAGTGTGTAG
>CAMCHB010000029.1 GCA_945874585.1 uncultured Clostridium sp.
AAACAGCTGGTAAAACCATTTACTGGAAGGAATATGAAAAAGCAGTTCACATTTGGATTTTGCAAAGAGAACCAGGAAAGGAAGCTGATCAAGCCAAAAAAGCTTATCAGGACTTAGTCAAAGAACTAAAAATGAAAGAAGAAGGTGAATCCCAATCATGAAAGTAAATCAAAGAAGAAAACTAGATAATTCAGCACAATTATTTCCTTTGATATCAACCAAGAATTTTAGCACAGTTTTCCGACTTTCGTGTGTATTAAAAGAAAAAATACAACCAAATGTATTACAACAAGCTGTTCAAAAAGCATTGGATTGTTTCCCTTGTTTTCGTGTAAAAATGAAGAGAGATTTTTTTAATTATTACTTGGAATCAAATGAAGAAGAACCTGTTATCAAAAAGGAAGGGAAATACCCTTGCCGTTACATCAATCCAAAGGATAATCATGATTATTTGTTTCAAGTCATGTATGGAGAAAATACCATTCACTTAGATATTTTTCATGCTTTAACAGATGGAAATTATGGCATGAAATTTTTAAAAGAAATTGTGTATCAATATTTGGAGATTGCACATGAAGAATTGATGCAGAAAAATATTCGTGTAGAGCGATTGATGGATTATACGGTAGAAGATAGCTATTTGGTCAATTATGATAAACATTTAAAAGGAGTTCCAAATACCAAAAGAGCCTTTCTTTTGAAAGGAAAAAATGTGAAATTGGGAAAAGTAGGAGTGCAACACGTCAAAATCAATTTAACGCAATTAAAAAATAAAGTAAAACAAGCCAAAGTAACGATGACGCAATACTTGACGGCAATGCTGATTGATGCTATTTATGAGGTGAATTATAAAAGACAAAAAGGAAAAAGACCAATTAAAATTTGTATTCCTGTAGATTTACGTAAATACTTTAATTCGAAAACAGTATCTAATTTCTTTTCGTATATTACCGTGGAAACACATATGAAAGAACAGGAAACATTTGAAAGCATTTTGCAATATGTAAAAAAGGATTTTCAAGCCAAATTGACAGAAGAAGAAATGAAAAAAACGATGTCAATGAATGTGAAATTAGGTACCAATCCATGGATTCGTACAATGCCACTGGACATAAAAAAGATGGCATTAAAAATTGGCTATGGAACCGTGCAAAAGTATACCACAGCTACACTTTCCAATATTGGAAAAATCGGTGTAATAGCTGACTATAAACCATATATTGAAACCTTTTTGTTTTGCTTAGCACCTGAGCTTGTAGAACGTGTAAAGTGTGCAGTTTGCTCTTTTGAAGATACAGTGGTATTTACTTTTACATCTATTTTACAAGATACCAGTATGCAACAATTTTTTGTAGATTTGCTAAAGAAAAATCAAATTGCTGTTTGTATGGAAACCAATGAGTTTTCTGTTTTATAAATAAACCTGAAAGAAAAGGGGGAATTTAAGATGAAGGAAGAAATGCAACAATATATTGAAAATAAGCTGAAAAGCATGGCAGATGAGGATTATTTGAAATTTCAGATGAAAATATGCCCACAAGCGAAAAATCGATTAGGGGTTCGTATGCCAGATTTGCATGCCCTTGCCAAAGAGATATACGAAACCTATGGACTAGATTATTTTCGCTATTTAAAATCAGACTATTATGAGGAAATTATGCTAGAGGGGCTTATTATTGGCTTATTGCGTATTGATTTAGAGCAAATTTTTGAATACATCCGCAAATTCCTCCCTAAAATTGACAATTGGGCAATTTGCGATTCTTTTTGTGCCAGTTTAAGATTGGCAAGATGGAAAAGAAATAAGGAAGCTTTTTGGAATTTTATTTTGCCGTATTTGCAATCCAAACGTGAATATGAAGTTCGATTTGCAATCGTTATGATGGTAGATCATTTTGTGATCAATGCCTATGTAGATTATGTTTTACCATTGCTTGATACGGTGAAACACAAGGGATACTATGTGATTGTGGCAATGGGATGGCTAGTAGCAGAAGTATATGCGAAATGTCCTTATGCGGCTGCTTATTATATGTGCAATTGCCATTTAGATGATTATACTTATAATATGATCACACAGAAGATCACACAATCCAAAAAAGTGATTGAATCGGATAAAATTGTTGTACGATTACGAAAAAGAATTTAATTCCTGAGAGTTTAGCTTGTATTCTCGCGAATTTTATAATATAATGACAAATAACTGAGAAAAGGAGAGTGTTTTACATGAAAGCAATTGAGATTAGAAATTTATACTTAAAATTTTTTGAAGATAAAGGACATACCATTATTCCTAGTAGTCCGGTTATACCAGAAAATGATCCTTCTGTTTTATTTACAACAGCTGGTATGCAACCATTAGTGCCTTATTTATTAGGTGAGAAACACCCAGGAGGAACTAGATTAACCGATTATCAAAAATGTATTCGAACAGTTGATATTGATGATGTTGGCGATAACCGTCACTTAACTTTCTTCGAAATGCTAGGCAATTGGTCATTAGGAGATTATTTTAAAAAAGATGCCATTCATTGGAGTTTCACTTTTTTAACACAATATTTGCATATTCCAGTTGAGAAATTGTCTGTTACTTGTTTCGCAGGAGATGAAGACGCACCAAAAGATGAAGAAGCAATTCAGACTTGGAAAGAAGCTGGTATACCAGAGGATCATATTTATTTGTTTGGTAAAGAAGATAACTGGTGGATTGCTGGTGATGAAGGACCATGCGGACCAGATACAGAAATGTTTTATGATACAGGTAAACCAAAGTGCTCAGAGCATTGTAATCCTTCTTGCGGATGTGGTAAATATGTAGAAATTTGGAACAATGTATTTATGGAATATTATCGTCACGCTGATGGAAAATACACGAAGTTAAGCCAAAAAAATGTAGATACAGGCTTAGGATTGGAAAGAATGACGATGTTATTGCAAGGAAAGGAAACACCTTTTGATACAGAACTTTTTGCTCCAACCATGAAAGAATTAGAGAAATTGGCAAAAACAGATGATATTCAAAGCAGAAGAATTGTGGCAGATCATATTCGAAGCAGTATGATGATTATTACAGATGGCGGATTACCAAGTAATACAGATCGTGGTTATATTTTAAGAAGATTGATTCGCCGTATGACACGTCATTTAAATAAACTTGGTATTGCAGTAAGTGATATGCCAGAAATTATTGATGTCACAATTGATAATTTAAAAGAAATGTATCCAGAATTAGCAACACATCGTGACATGATTCAAAAAGTAATTGGTGAGGAACAAGCTAAATTTGCTAAAACACTTGTAAGAGGTGAAAAAGAATTTGAAAAGGCATTGGAACAGGCTCATAAGCAAGGAAAAGACACGATTGATTCAGAAGTAGCCTTCCGTTTGTATGAAACCTATGGATTCCCAATTGAAATGACGGTTGAGTTAGCTCATGAAAAGGGAGTAGCAGTAGATACAAAGGAATTTCAAAAATTATTTCACGAGCATCAAGCAAAATCTAAAATTGGTAGTGAACATAAATTTAAAGGTGGCTTAGCTGAGCAAAACGAAACAACCATTGCTTACCATACGGCTACACATTTATTGCATCGAGCTTTACAGATTGTATTAGGTGATCACGCAGTACAGAAAGGATCTAATATTACAACAGAACGTTTAAGATTTGATTTTGCTCACCCACAAAAAGTGACAAAAGAGGAATTGGCAAAAGTAGAACAAATAGTAAATGAACAAATTGAAAAAGATTTACCAGTTACTTGCGAAGAAATGTCATTGGAAGATGCGAAAAAAAGTGGTGCTATGGGATTGTTTGAAAACAAATATGGAGATAAAGTAAAAGTCTATAGCATTGGCGATTTTAGCAAAGAAATTTGCGGAGGTCCTCATGTGACACATACAGGAGTGCTAGGAAAGTTTGTTATCAAAAAAGAAGAAGCAAGTTCTTCTGGTGTTCGTAGAATTAAAGCAATTTTAATTCCAAAACAAGAGCAAAAATAAAACAAAAGAAAGGATGAGAGAAATGGATTGCATTTTTTGTAAAATTATTCAAAAGGAAATACCAGCCAATATTGTATACGAAGATGAGGAGGTTTTAGCATTTCGTGATATTCAACCAGCAGCACCAGTTCATATATTGGTTATTCCCAAAAAACATATTGCTTCATTGGTCGATTTAAAGCCAGGAGAGGAAGCTATTATTGCAAAAATCTATCAAGTAATTCAACAAATTGCAAAACAGGAAAAAATTGCTGACAAGGGATTCCGTGTTATTGTAAATTGTGGTGAAGATGGAGGACAAGAGGTCCCTCACTTACATTTCCATTTACTAGGCGGTAAAAAATTAGGCGAAAAAATTGTCGGTTAACTGAGCATAAGGTAGAAAACAGAAATGAGAATGTGGTATAATAAACATAGTTTATAAAAAATAGGAGATCAAAAATATGATGAATAGTAGGTATAGTAAGTTTTTAACAATTTTGTTGGTAATTGTAATTGTTGCTATTATTGGATTATTAGGATTTTGGGCATATCAAGTATATCAAAAATACAACATTAACAACGATGCTGAACAGGCAGTGGAAGAATTTCAACATGCTTCAGGCGGAAAAACGGATAACACGATTGATAATGCTACCAACCCATACAACAGTGTTCAATCTGCTGATAGTAATCAAGACAATAGCGGGGTAAAAACCTATAAAGGTTTTGTGATGGCAGGTACAATTGAAATTCCTAAAACCGGTTGCAAATATCCAATTTTGGCAGAAGCTAATAAAAAGACAATCGAAGTTGCAGTTGCTATTTTGTATGGACCAGGATTAAATAGACCAGGTAATACGGTTATTGTAGGACATAATTATCGTAATGGTATGTTTTTCTCTAATAATAAGAAAATTACAAATGGCGATAAAATTTATATTACAGATTTAACAGGTCAAAAATTAACCTATATTGTCTATAATACCTATGAAACAACGGCAGAAGATTCTGATTATATGGTTCGTGATACACAAGGTGCAACCGAAATATCATTATCAACTTGTACCGATTATGATTCCTCTAGAAGAATTATTATATGGGCAAAAGCTGAATCTTAATAAAAGGATACCAAAGGACCTAACTTTGGTATCTTTTTCCGGATAAAAAGGAGAAAAAATGAAGAAAAAATTTAATCGATTTTTAACCATTATTTTGGTGTTGGTTGTAATAGGACTTTTAACACTGGCAGGTTTTTGGATTTATGATAAATTTCAAGAAACAACGGTTACTTCTGATACAGAAGAGGCCGTGGATAATTTTTTGGATTTGGTTGGTGCAGCAGAAAGTGATATGATAGCTGACGAGGTACAGACAGATGAACCTACTACAAGTGACGATAGTGGAACAACAAATGGCAATACGAAGCAAAACAAAAAATCAACCAGTAAAGGCAAAAGTAGATACAGTAAAAAGAATTATTCTAGTACACCTATGTACAAAGGATTCCCTATGGTTGGAACCATTTATATTCCACGAACCAAAATTAAATATCCTATTTTAGCAGAAGTGACGAAAAAATCAATTGAAAAATCTGTAGCAATTTTTTATAGTGCAGGCTTAAATGAACCAGGCAATACAATCATTATGGGACATAATTATCGAAACCGTTTGTTCTTTTCCAAAAATAAAAACATTCAGCTAGGCGATAAAATCTACATTACAGATTTAGATGGTGTTACTTTGGAATATACAGTGTATGATAAATACGAGACAGGAGAAGAAGATTCCAGCTATTTAACACTGGATACAGGTGGAAATATTGAGGTAACCTTAGCAACCTGTACAGACTATGATACATCTAGAAGATTGATTATTCAGGCACGTGTTGAATAAAAAATAAATGTATGTTATAATAAATTTAGTAATGCAAACAAAAGAAAATATTGAATATTCTAGGAGATGATGTTTATGAGTAGATGGAATATGGCAAATAGTAAATATCATAAAATGATGACCATTGGAATTGTAGCTATTATCATTATTATATTAGGAATCTTAGGATTTTGGGGTTATCATGTTTATCAACAATATAGTGCAACCGATGACACAGAACAACCAATTGAAGAATTTCAACATCAAAGTGGTATGACCAATAATACAACAGATAATAATACCATTGGAAATGCAACCAATCCTTATGATAGCGTATCATCAGCTGTAAATTCAACTAGTGGTTCTGGTGTTCAAACCTATGAAGGTTTTGTAATGGTTGGTAGAATTGAAATACCAAAGACTGGTATCAATTATCCAGTATTAGCAGAGGTAACCAAACAATCTATTGAAAAATCAGTAGCTATTTTATATGGACCAGGTTTAAACAAACCAGGTAATACCGTTATTGTAGGACATAATTATAGAAATGGATTATTCTTCTCTGATAACAAAAAAATAGCAATTGGTGATAAAATTTATATTACCGATCTAGAAGGAAAAAAGGTAACTTATATTGTATATAATACCTATGAAACAACAGCAGAAGACTCTGACTATATGACAAGAGATACCAAGGGAGCAATGGAAATATCATTATCAACCTGTACCGATTATGATTCTTCTAGAAGAATTATTATATGGGCAAAAGCTGAATAAAGAAAGGGCAAATGAGAAAAATGAAAAAAATTGTTCTTTTGAACAATTTTTTTCATTTTGGCCTTGACAAACAACAAGAAAGTAGTTAAAATAGATAAAGACTTGAGAGAGTCCTTTGTGGTGGATGTAGCGTAGTTGGTTAACGCGCCAGTTTGTGGCACTGGAGACCGTGGGTTCGAGTCCCATCTTCCACCCCATATTAACTAACTCTCCTATATATATTGGGGTGTAGCCAAGTGGTAAGGCACCAGACTTTGACTCTGGCATTTCGGCGGTTCGAGTCCTCCCACCCCAGCCAAAAAACAAAACTCTGTAACGTTGAAATATCAATGGTTTACAGAGCTTTTTTCTATCATAAAAATGAGTCCAAACAGAAAAGAAAGAAGGGAAAAATAAATGAAGAAAAGAGTTCTTTTAGGAATGAGTGGCGGTGTTGATAGTTCCGTATCAGCCATGTTATTAAAAGAAGATGGATATGAAGTAATTGGAGTGACACTAGAATTATACGAGGGATCTTGTTGTAATGTTAATACAATTTTGGATGCGAAAGCAGTATGCCAAACAATTGGTATTCAACACATAACTTGCAATTTTAAGGAAGAATTTCAAAAGAAAGTGATTGATAATTTTATTGATGAATACAAGCATCAAAGAACACCAAATCCTTGTATTGAATGTAACAAATATCTAAAATTTGGAGCCATGGTTCAAAAAGCAAAAGAATTGAATTGCGATTATATTGCAACTGGTCATTATGCCAAAATGGAATATAGCCCTATGTATCAACGTTATGTTTTAAAAAAAGCAAATAATCGAGAAAAAGATCAAAGTTATGTGCTATATAGTATGCCAAAAGAGTTATTGGGCAAAGTCTTATTTCCATTGGCTAATTTTAAAGATAAGAGTGAAATTCGACAATTAGCAGAAGAGTATCACCTAAAAGTGGCTCATAAGCCAGATAGTGAGGATATTTGCTTTATTACCAATAGAGATTATTGTGATTTCCTAGAAAGAAACTCATCTTTGCGACCAAAAGAGGGCAATATTGTCAATCGAAAAGGGGAAGTATTAGGCAAACATAAGGGATTGTATCGTTATACCATTGGCCAGAGAAAAGGACTTGGCATTTCTTATAAAGTACCGTTGTTTGTGATAGGATTTCGTCCAGAAAGAAATGAATTAGTGGTGGGCGAAGAAAACGAGATTTATCAAAAAGAAATGATGGTTCATGAAATTAACTTATTATTGGTGGATGATATAACCGAAAAGATGGAAGTAATGGTAAAGGTTCGTTATTCTAGCAAAGAAGAACCTGCTACCATTGAAAAAGTGGGACCAGATACGATTCGTGTTGTGTTTAAAAATCCGGTAGCCCGTATTACACCAGGACAATCTGCTGTATTTTATCGAGAAGATATGGTAATCGGTGGCGGAAAAATTATGGAGCCATGCTGTTGACAAGCATAGAAAATCATGGTAAAATAAAAAAATGTAAGCCGCTTATGCAAGGTACAAAAATGTCTGATTCATTCAGGCTACCTAAATTAAGGTTTAGCGAGTATACGAAAAGGGAGGTGTACATAGTATGTACGCAATTATTGAAGCTTGTGGAAAGCAATACAAAGTATCTGAAGGAGATACCGTTTTTTTTGAAAAATTAGAAGCTGAGGAAGGAAAAAAAGTTAACTTCGATAAAGTTGTTTTAGTATCAAATGACGGTGAAGTAAACGTTGGAAATCCTTACGTAAAAGGTGTGAAAGTTGAAGGAAAAGTCGTTTCACATGGAAAAGGTAAAAAAATAATCGTTTATAAAATGAAACCTAAAGCTAATTATAGAAGAAAACAAGGACATAGACAACCATATACAAAGGTTGAAATTACTGCTATAAAAACAAAATCTACAGAAAAAAAAGAAGCTTAGGTAGAGAAAAAATTGTCAAATAAAAGGAGGGAATATCATGGCACATAAAAAAGGTCAAGGTAGTGTTAAGAACGGTAGAGATAGTGAGTCTAAACGTCTTGGTTTAAAAAGAGCAGATGGACAATTTGTTTTAGCTGGAAACATTTTAATCAGACAAAGAGGAACTAAAATGCATCCAGGAAATAATGTTGGAATTGGTAGCGATGATACCTTATATGCTCTAGTCGATGGAACTGTTAAGTTCGAGAGAAAAGGCAGAGATAAAAAACAAGTTAGTGTTTATCCTGTTGAAACAAAATAGAAAGAGAAAAAGCTATACTTTTGCAAAAAAAGTATAGCTTTTTTTTAATCCTATGATATAATAAAAATGATTTCATAAAAAAGGGGGATTATTCTTGAGAAAATATTTTGGAACAGATGGAATTCGAAGAATTGCTAACACACAATTAACACCAGAATTAGTATTTCGAGTAGCCAAAGCTGGCGCCTATGTATTAGCAAAGCATAGCAAACACACGCCAACTATTTTAATTGGACGTGATACTCGATTATCTGGTACACTTATTGAAAGCGCTATGACAGCAGGATTTTTAAGTTATGGAGCAAATGTAAAATTATTAGGTGTCATACCAACACCAGCGGTAGCCTATTTGACGAAAAAAATGAATGCAGATGCTAGTGTTGTTATTTCAGCTTCTCATAATACTTATGAATTTAATGGGGTAAAATACTTTAGTAATCTTGGTATGAAAATTTCAGATGAAATTGAAGAAGAAATTGAAAAAGTTATGGATTCAGGTATGATTAGTGGGTTAACAGCTGTTAACGAAAAAATTGGAATTTCTGAAAATGCCGAAAAGGATATAGAAGAATATTATCAATTTTTTGAACAAAACTTTAAGGGAGATTTTCAAAATCTTTCTTTAAGAGTAGCGATTGATACAGCCAATGGAGCTACTTCAAAAGTAGCAGATGAAGTGTTTACAAGACTTGGAATTGAGCACATGATTATTCACAATCATCCAGATGGTATCAATATAAATCACAATTGTGGTTCTACACATTTGGAAAGTTTAAGAAAATTTGTGGTAGAAAATCATTATGATTTAGGAATTGCATATGATGGAGACGGTGATCGTTGCCAAGCAGTTGATGAATTAGGCAATGTTATGGACGGAGATATTATCATGGCAATTGTTTCACAATATCTAAAAAAACAAGGACAGTTAAAAAAAGATACAGTAGTTGCAACCGTTATGAGCAATATTGGTTTTGCACAATATGCTGAAAAAAATCATATGCATTTTGTACGCACTCAAGTAGGTGATCGCTATGTATTGGAAGAAATGCTAAAACAAGGTTACAATTTTGGGGGAGAACAATCAGGCCATATCATATTCTTAGACAAAAATCCAACTGGTGATGGTATTTTAACTTCTTTAATGTTGATAAAGTCTATCATGAGCCAAGATAAAAAAGCTTCTGAAGCAAGCAAAATCATTCAAATTTACCCACAAGTATTGGTAAATGCCAGGGTAAATGAAGCAAAGAAGACATTTTACAAAGATGACACTGTTATTACAGAAAAGATTCATCAATTAGAAGAAAAATTTAAAAACAATGGTCGTGTATTGATTCGCCCATCTGGTACAGAGCCTTTGGTACGTGTTATGATTGAAGGACAGGATCAAGATGTTATTTTGGAACAAGCCAAAGCATTGGCAGAATTGATTGAAAATAGATTACGATAAATTTTTACAAAGGAGGAGTATACAATGTTTATGATTAACACAGGAGCCCCAGCATTAGCTATTATGTTTGTGGCCATAGCTGTTTTGATGATTTATTTAGGAAAAGAATTGAAAACCAGTTTGTTACCTCAAATTTGTCTAATAATTTCACTTGTTCTACTGGTTATTCATGCTATTCAATTATTTACATTATCACCTGAATTCTATGATTATCGTTCAGCGTTAATTGTTTCTATGCGTTTTGATTATATCTTTATTTTAATTAACTTTATTGGATATTTATGGGTAGATGATATAGAAGCAAAAGCAAAAGATAAGAAAAGTGTTGATAATAGCTTAGATTGGTTTTGGAAAAAAGTCTAAGCGGTATAGAAGAAATAGGATTGCCTATTTCTTTTTTTTTCATCATAAAATAAATGTATAAATGGTAAAATACCATTGACAAAGAAAAGCCATATTGCTAAAATAAGGTAAGAAAAATACGAGAAAGTATGAAGAAGTTCATGCAATATAAGGAGGAAAAAATGAAACAAAAAAACAAAAGAATTGTTAATAGTAGTAAAAGCCTTGCTACTGTAAGAGAGAGAGAGAGAGAGAGAGAGAGCTATTCTTTAGGAAAGAGAGGTAGCCACGGTATTACTTTGGTGGCACTCGTGATTACCATTATTGTACTGATGATATTAGCAGGAGTTAGCCTAAGTTTTGTGCTGGGAGATAACGGTATCTTGAAAAAAGCACAGGAAAGCGCAGATGCCTACAAGAACAAAGCTGGTGAAGAGTCTAATACTTTAGATATGGTAAATGGCTATTTAGAAAATATGTTGGGCAATACCACAGGTGGAGGTGGATCAGCAAATCCAGCAGCAGGAATTACCGTAACCAAACCAGGAAATTGGACTAGTACAGAGGTAACACCAATAGCAGATGGAAAGGGAGGAACTGTACCACTTCCAGGTGGATTTCACTATGTAGGAGGAGATATTGAAACAGGGATCGTTATATCCGATAAACAAGGAGATACCTTAGATAATTCAGGAGTCAATATGGGAAATCAATTTGTATGGATACCCGTATCAAGCGAGGCTGATTTGACAA
>CAMCHB010000030.1 GCA_945874585.1 uncultured Clostridium sp.
AATGTTAAAATAATAATATCAAAACAAAAAATAATATAAATTCCTGATAATAGATATCTTAATATTTCCATTCTATTCCCTCCACGTGCTTAATCGTTGTTATTGTATCATACACTATTGGAAAATACAAGTATTTCCCTTAATAATATACTTCTACCAAATAAAGTCCTTGTGCCGGTAGTGTTTTTCCAGCTTTTTGACGACTCTTTGCTTCCAAAATGGTCGGTATATCTTCTGGTTTTATTTTTCCGCATTCCTACTTCTACTAAAGTACCAGACAAAATACGAACCATATTATATAAAAAGCCACTTCCCGTAAATTCCAAAAAAATACGTTCCCCTTGTGGGATTACTTCAATTTTGTAAATGGTTCGAACACTATTTTTACTGCTTGTGCCACTTGCTCTAAAAGAAGTAAAATCGTGTTCTCCTTCTAAATAATGAGCTGCTTTTCGCATAGCCTGTATATCTAGATGATTGCTCACATGATATTCAAGTCCCCTATAAATAGCGCTTCCAGTTAATGAATTGTTCAAAATGTAACGATATTTTTTTCCTTTACAATGATAGCGAGCATGAAAGCGTTCCTCCACTTCCTCTGCTTTTTTTATACGAATACTATGTTTTAATTTTGAATTGATGGCTAAAGGAATTTTTTCAATTGGAATTTCAGAATTGGTTTTAAAATTAGCCGTTTGTCCTAAGCTATGTACGCCAGCATCAGTTCTTCCTGATCCAATTAGTTCAACCTCTTCCCCTGTAATTTGTTGAATCGCCATTTCAATTTCACCTTGAATGTTTAAATGATTGGGTTGTTTTTGCCAGCCTCCAAATCCTTTTCCATCATATTCAATGATTAGTTTTATATTTCTCATTTCTTTCTCTCTTCTTTTTTGGTTAGAATTTTCTCTTTCTGTTGTTCGATTTTCGTTTTCATGTTTTCTTTCATATTTTTAAATACATTTTTTTGTGTTTTTTCACGGTTTGGCAACATTCTTTTGGTAATCATATTCTTAATTAAAATTTTCTTTAAAGCTTCCTCTTTGATGTCAGCAATCAAAGTGCCATCTTTAGCAACCGATATTTTCCCAGTTTCCTCTGAAACCACCACAGCAATACTATCAGATTCTTTTGAAATACCAATTGCCGCTCTGTGTCTGGTTCCCAATTCCTTGGCAATATCTTTATCACTAGCAAGTGGCAACATACAAGCTGCTGCTCTTATTTTGTTATCACTGATAACAACTGCTCCATCGTGTAATGGTGTATTTGGTGTAAAAATATTAACCAATAATTGTGGTGATATTTCAGCATCCATATAAATACCGGTACTAATGATATCTTTGATTTCAATATCACGTTCTATGACAATCAAAGCTCCTGTTTTTGTTTTAGAAAGCTCAGTTGCCGCAATAGCTATTTTATAAATGTTTTCTTTTGTTTTGGTTGCAATATCCTGATCAATTCCAAAAAACTTCGTTAGTTTGCTAGTTCCTAGCTGTTCCAGTGCTCTTCGTAACTCTGGTTGAAAAATGACAATTAAAATAATCACACCATAAGTCATTAAAGAGCTTAAAAGGAAATGCAGAATATTCAATTGTAATAGTCCACTGACAGCCGTTGCTATTATTAAATAGACAATTCCTTTTAACAATTGCCACGCTCGTGTTTCTTTCAACAATTGAAGTGCTTTATAGGCAATAAGCACAACAATTGTGATATCTATGATGAGTAAAACCAATTTAATCGGATATTCCTGCAAACTTAGAATATAATCTGCTATATTTTGTTGATAAAAATTCATAAATATTGTTTTGATGTTTTCTACCATATATTACCTCTCTATTATCTTGCAAATATATAATATAATAACGTGAATATAGATGCTGAAGCAAGTGATACAATAAGCAATCCTGCTACAATTTTCACCCATAATTTATTCATCTGTACTTCTCCTCTTTTCTTCTTTGAACTGATTTTTCTAGGATTTATCATACCATAAAAAATAACGAAATTCAACATTTCCTCTCAAATTCTATTTATTTCCGTTTTTGATTAGTCCTCCCTTAACCACTGTCTGTAAAATCTTGAATTCATCTTGCAAAATATACTTTCTCATGTTAAGATTAGGAAAGATAATTCATACAAAGGAGGAATTCTATTGAGACAAAAAAAATGGTTTATAATCGCTGGTATTGTCATTCTTTTGATTGTGATTATTATACTAGCTGTGTGGTTTGCCAAAAGAAATAAAACAACAGAAAACACAACCGATTTATACCGCACATCAGAGAATGTTCACAATCCTTTATCAGATGCAACCGTTTCCAATGGAAAATGGCCAACTACTGGTTTAATGGCTAAAATTCCTGCCATTACAGTTGGTACAGTTGGTGATGTAGTAGAAAATACAGCAGGTACTTCTGTTAGTGTTTACAATATCACTTTATCTGATTACCAAAATTACATTGCACAAGTTCAAAAAGCAGGCTTTAATCAAAATGAAAAATCTACTTCTACTAGCAATTCTATTTTGTATTCTTCTAGTAATGCCGAAGGAATTAGCCTTAAAACAAGCTATTCAACAGAAACGCAAAAAATGTCTTTGGTTATTCAAAATGCAGACAATACAGCAAGCACAAACAATATCAATTCAAACACATCAAACACAAGCACGAATACAACAATGAAAAACAAATAGAAACAAAAGAAATGTTGACATTTTTGCCAACATTTCTTTTTTATGATTTCTTTTCGGTCATTTTTAATATTTCTTGTTTTAAGCATTCTACAATTTCACTTTGTTTTATTTTTTTAATAATCTTCCCTTTTTTGAAAATATATCCTTCGTCTTTTCCACCAGCTACACCTATATCCGCTTCTTTTGCTTCTCCTGGTCCATTCACACAACACCCCATAACTGCTACCGTCATATCAGATTCAATGGTTTGAAGAAAGCGTTCCATCTCCTGTGCCATTGGAATCAAATCAATCTCGGTTCTTCCACAAGTTGGGCAAGCAATTAGAGTTGGTGTTTTATGATACAATTTACAATCTTTTAAAATTTCCTTGGCTACTTTTATTTCAGCCACTGGATCTCCTGAAAGTGAAACACGCATCGTATCACCGATTCCTTGTCTCAATAAATAGCCTAATCCAATACTAGATTTAATCGTTCCGCTAAATTCTGTTCCTGCTTCTGTAATGCCCAAATGCAATGGACAATCAAATTGTCGGCTTGCTTCCTCATAGGCTTCTATACATAAATCCAATTGAGAAGCCTTCAGTGAAATTACATAGTCGTGAAAATCAAGACTTTCTAAAATATCGATGTGTCTTTTGGCGCTTTCTACCATTGCTTTAGCAGTTGGCTTTCCATACTTTTCTAATAAGTCTTTTTCAAGAGAACCTCCATTAACGCCAATACGAATAGGAATTTTTTTCTGTTGACAAGCATCTACTACTTTTTTTACATTTTCCTTTTTTCCAATATTACCTGGGTTAATACGAATTTTGTCCACACCTGCTTCTATGGCTGTTAGTGCAATACGATAATCAAAATGAATATCGGCTACAATTGGAATATGAATTTGTTTTTTAATTGCAGCAATTGCTTTAGCATCCTCTTGATCAACACAAGCTACTCGAATAATTTCGCAACCAACTTTTTCTAAATCTAAAATTTGTTGAACAGTAGATGCAACATCTTTTGTTTTGGTGTTACACATTGACTGAATGACAACCTTGTTTTGTCCCCCTATTAAAACGTTTCCCACACAAATTTGCCTTGTATCTGTACGATTCATAGTTTTTCCTCTTTTCTCTTTTTTCTTTATTTAATCATATTTTTCGACTATTTTCAACATTTATATGGTAAAATTTTCTTTGCTCTTCCCCTTGTATAATTGATAACCTTATTGTACAATAAAACTGAAATAAAATTAAAGAAGGGAACCATATGAAAACAAAAGAAAATTTAAAGGAATTTTTTAAGGATGTTTTTAGCATTGAAGAAAATCGAGCAACCAAAGCAGATGTAAAAGCGAATATCATCTCTGCTACCAAATTAAAAGGCACCAATATGTGCTTGCTCATTCTCGCCATCATGATTTCCTGTGTTGGTCTTAATATGGATTCTTCTACCGTCTTAATCGGCGCTATGCTAATTTCTCCTATGTTAGGCGGTATCATTGGAATTGCATACTCTTTGGCAACCGGTGATTTTCGCTTTTTTAGACGTGCTTTTGTAGCACTTTTGATTGAGATGGCAATTGCTCTGATTACCTCAACAATTTATTTTATCATTAGCCCAATTTCCTCTCCCTCTGAAGCTTTAAACACTTATATGAGACCTAGTGTATGGGATGTACTCATTGCTTTAGCAGGAGGACTAGCAGGTGGTATTGGGGTTACTCGAAAAGATAAAGGAACCATCTGGGTTGGTGTGGCTATTGCAACAGGGTTTATTCCTCCCCTTTGTACAGCTGGCTATGGCATTGCCACTATGAGTAGTGTTTATTTATTGGGTGGATTTTACGCTTTCTTTATCAATGCACTTTATATTTGTGTATCTGCTGTTATTGTTTTTAAGGTTATGAAAATGCCAAAGCGAAAAGGTGAAACCAAAGCAGAAGAAGTTAGTATTAAACTAAATCTTATTCTTGTGTCTATTATTACCTTGATTCCAAGTATTTTAATTGGTTATCAAATTGTAACAGAAAATTTGACAGAAAATAATTTTCAAAAATATTTAGCTGATAAATTTAATTTTAGTGAAACTCAAATTGTAAAATCCGATGTTGATTTTAAAAATAATGAATTAGAAGTTTCTTTGATTGGTAAAATATTGGACAAAACGCAAATTGCTCGTTTAACAAGTGAACTTAAAAATTATCATTTGGAACAGATGAATTTAAAAATTACTCAAACTGAATTTCAAGCTGGTGTTAGTAAAGCAGAAATCGAAAAAATTATTCAAGAACAATTAAACGCAAAACAGAAAAACACAACCACTTCTTCTAATATTTCTCTTGATATTGAGCAAATTAAAATAGATATTAAACAATTCAATTCTAAAATTGCTGACTGCAATATCACCAATAACAAAACCGTTTTGGATGATAACATTACCAATACTCAGTATTTGGTTACACTTACCTTGTATGAAAATTTATCAACTTCTGAATACGATGATTTACAAAATTACATTCAAAATAAACTTGGCACCAATACGGTTATCACCGTTAGCACCACCAATACATAACAATAAAAAAACATACCACTTATGAAAGTGGTATGTTTTTTATGACTCTTTTACAGCTTTTACAATTGCTTCTTGATCAATTTGAAAAGCATGCATCAATTCCACGGCATTTCCTGATTTGCCAAAGCAATCTTGTATGCCTAATCGTTTCACTTTTTTCGGATATTTCATTGATAATACATCTGATACAGCAGCTCCCAAACCACCAATCACACTGTGATCTTCCACTGTAACTAATTGTTTCGTTTCTTGGGCAGATCGCAAAATTATTTCTTCATCAATTGGTTTAATCGTATGGATATCAACCACACGAATATGAATATTTTCTTTTGCTAATTGTTCTTTTGCTTTCAAAGCTTCGGCAACTGTTACACCTGTTGCAAAAACAGTTGCATCTGTACCATCTCCCCATTGAACTCCTTTTCCAAATTCAAACTTTTGGCTTTCATCATAAAGAATTGGCGTAGCCAAACGACTTAATCTTAAGTAAACTGGTCCCTCTATTTTAGCTATCTCCTCAACAGCCCATCTGGTTTGTACATCATCTGAAGTTGACATGACTTTCATATTAGGCAATCCACGCATCAAATTGATATCCTCTAACATTTGATGGGTAGCACCATCTTCCCCCACTGTAATACCAGCATGTGTGGCACAAATTTTCACATTTAATTTGGGATAACAGATACTAGTTCGAATTTGGTCATAGGCTCTACCTGCTGCAAATACAGCAAATGTACTTGCATACGGAATATTTCCACAAGTAGCCAATCCTGCTGCTGTGCCCATCATATCTTGTTCAGCAATTCCGATATCAAAAAAACGTTTTGGAAATTTTTTAGCAAATAAATTGGTCTTCGTAGCGCCAGACAAATCCGCATCTAAAACAACAACCTTGGGATTGATACGTCCTAAACAAACCAATTCTTCTCCATAGCTTTGTCTGGTTGCTTTTTTCTCAAATTCTTTCATATTGATTCCTCACTTATTTTTTTATTTCATACGATTTTTTATTTCATTAACAGCTCTTTCATACTCTTCTTTATTCGGTGCTTTTCCATGCCATTCAGCTTTATTTTCCATATACGATACACCTTTTCCCTTGATGGTTTTGGCTAAAATCATAGTTGGCTTATCTTTCACTTTTTTAGCTTGCTCTAAGGCTCCTATAATGGATTCAATTTGATTTCCATCAATGGTAATAGTCTTAAAGCCAAAACTCTGAAACTTGCGGTCAATCGGATGGACATTCATAACTTGATCTACTTGACCATCGATCTGTAAATTGTTATTGTCCACGATCACACATAAATTATCCAAATGATAATGTCCTGCTGTCATGGCAGCTTCCCATACTTGTCCTTCTTCCAATTCGCCATCACCTAAAACACAGTACACGCGATAATCTTGATGATGCAATTTTGCAGATAATGCCATTCCATTGGCTGCTGATAATCCTTGTCCTAATGATCCAGTTGACATATCGACTCCTTTGACCTTGTTTTTATCTGGATGTCCTTGCAAATTGCTATGAATATTACGAAATGTTTTTAGCTCTTTTGGATCAAAAAATCCACGAATTGCCAAAGTTGCATACAGAGCCGGTGAAGCATGTCCTTTTGATAAAACAAAACGATCACGATCTTCCATCTCTGGATTGGTTTCATCAATATTCATTTCATAAAAATACAAAACAGCTAGTAAATCGGCTATGGATAATGAACCACCTGGATGACCAGATTGTGCTTGATACACTTCTTCCAAAATGCCCAATCGAATTTTGCTTGCTATATTTTCTAATCCTTCTTTATTTTTCTTTTTCACCCTTATCTTTCTCCTTTGTTTTTTTTCATCATATCATAAGCCAAAACACAATGCTAGACTATTTTCTATTTTTATGTGTGAAATTTTTTAATTCTCTTAAAAAATATTTTTCCAATTTAATTTTTCTTTGTCTGGAATGTGACCAATTAAGAAAGATGACGCATTGATTGCCTCTTTACATCTTGTATCATCCTGTATTTCTACTGAAGTTTTGACCAACAAAATAGACTTTTCAATAGCATCTAATTCTTGATGATCTATCACAATAGACCACATATCTGAAGTTTTTTTCCAATTCTGATACAATTGATTGGCTTTTTCTACTACCTGATTATGGTTCTCTTTCTGTTGTAGCTGTATGGAAATTTCAGATAAAGTCTGCAATATTTTATCCGATTGATTCTGCAATAAAGATTGGGTATACCAAGTTCCAAACAAAATGGCTAAAAGTATAGCTCCAACAATCGTGGCATCTCTCATTTAGAATTTTCCTCCTTTGCTTGGCAAAAAATTTGCCCTTTTCCATCTAATGTCACAATCAAAGCTTGCTCTGGTCGAATTTTAAATTTTTTCACTGCCTTTTCCAACCATTTTTCATCTTTTCCAATAGCTTTTAAATTTTCATGCATAATTTTTCCATCCACAATTAAATCATAAGGAATTCCTTCATATTCCGGCATAATTTGAAAATCTGCTGGAATCGTAGTTCTTTTATCTGGTTTTTGAATAACGGTAATCTGCCCACTTGTTTCCAAAATAGCATATTCTACATCTCCTAGGTGAAATACATTGTTTCCTCTTAATCTTTCTTGCAATTCGTTAATGGTAAACTTTTCTTTTTTTAAAACCTTTTCATCTATTTTGCCACGATAAATTAAAATGCTAGGTTTTCCGCAAATAATTTTTCTCATATTCATGCTTTTTAAATTGATATTGGAAATGATCAAATGCATACCAAGCAAAGCTAATATAGGAATAATACCACTAAAAAGAGGAATTCCGATATTAGCCATCGGAACAGAAGCCAAATCCGCTATCATAATGGCAATAGCTAATTCAAATGGTTGCAATTGACCAATTTCCCTTTTTCCCATCAAGCGCATAATAACCAATACCAATATGTATAATATAATGGTTCTAATAAAAGTTGTTAACATGTTTTCTCCTTTTTTTTGCATTTTTTACAAGTATATTTTTTGCAAATTTTCTTAAACTATACTTGTAAAATTGTTTTTTCATTTGTATAAATAGTTTCCTTTCGTGCATACTATTTTTACATGTAAAAATGATTTTTCCTACTTAGGAATTTTATTTAACCTGTTTTCTAAGTAGTACTCTGATATGAAGGAGGTTAATAAAATGGAAAACAATCAGGCTAACACAGGTAGCTCAATGGGTACAGTTGGTCAAATGCTAAGTAGATTTATAGCTGCTGCTATTATATTAGCCATCACAGCCTTTTTTACACCTGGTTTTAGTATCAACAACTTTTGGTCATTAGCTTTAGCTGCTGTGGTGCTTACGGTTATGGATTATTTAATTATTAAATTCACTGGTTTACATGCCAGTCCTTTTGGTAAAGGTTTTGTTGGTTTTATTCTCGCAGCTGTTATTTTATATGTCACCCAATATTTTGTAGCTGGCTATTCTATTTCTTGGATTGCAGCTATTATAGGTGCGCTAATTTACGGTGTCGTAGATTATATTATTCCTGGTCAACAAGGTATGTAGTTACCTGGAAACAAAAAAAGAGAAAAGTAAGAAGCATCTTACTTTTCTCTTTTTATTCTTTTTTATTTTCGATTCCAATCTGGTTTATTGGTTTGTCTTTGTCTTGCAATCGCAAGTGCATAAGCTGGTACATCATCGGTAATTGTAGAACCTGCCGCAATAAAAGCATTATCTTCTACCGTAACCGGTGCTATTAAATTGGTGTTTGAACCAATAAAGCAGTGATTTCCGATAATGGTTTTACTCTTTTTAAAACCGTCATAATTACAAGTAATGGTACCACATCCAATGTTGGTTTTTTCGCCAATTTCACAATCTCCCATATATGTTAGATGTGGGATTTTGGTTCCTTGACCTACAATTGCCTTTTTGATTTCAACAAAACTTCCTACTTTTACTTGATCAGATAAACGACATCCTTCTCGAATATAAGAATTTGGTCCAATTTCACAATTCTTTCCGATTTCTACATCAGATTTAATGGTTGTGTTTGGATGAATAACAGTATCTCTTCCAATTTTTACATCATCGTAAATATAAGTTGAGCTAGAATCTTCAATGG
The DNA here is from genome assembly GCA_945874585.1 of uncultured Clostridium sp. Lineage (GTDB taxonomy): Bacteria > Bacillota > Clostridia > TANB77 > CAG-508 > CAMCHB01. The sequence continues at coordinate 9,381 of CAMCHB010000030.1, forward strand.
TAACACCATTTCTCATGTGTTCTGCATTGATACGCATTCTTAATACTTTTGTTAAAATTTCTAATTGCACACGATCATTTACACCTAATATTTCTGTATTGTCTTCTACAATCACAGCTCCTGTTTTTAAACCTTTGTCATTCATGATTTTGATAACATCTGTGATATAATACTCACCACTAGCATTATGATTATCAATAGCTTCTAGGGCCTTCAATAATTCCTCTATATCAAAACAATAAATACCGGCATTGATTTCTTTTATTTTTCTTTGTGATTCTGTTGCATCTTTTTCTTCTACGATTCCTTCTACATTGCCACCTTCATCACGAATAATTCTACCATAACCAAATGGATTATCGTAAATGGCTGTTAATAAAGTAGCATATTCTTTATTGGCCGTACTTTTTTCGATTAAATTACGAATGGTCTCTGGTCTTAAAATAGGAACATCACCATTTAAGACAACAACTTTTCCTTTTTTTCCTTGTAAGAATTCTTTTGCTTGCATAACAGCATGACCTGTACCAAGCATTTCTTCTTGGTATACATATTTTACACGATCTTTTAAAACCTCTTGTACTTGTTCTTTTAAATGGCCTACTACTGCAATTATTTCGTCAATTCCAGCTTTGTGAGCATTTTCAACAGAACGTAATACGATTTCCTTTCCATAAATTTTATGTACTAATTTAGATTTATCTGATTTCATTCTGGTTCCTTTTCCTGCTGCTAATACAACTGCTACTACATCTTGCATGTTTCACTCATTCCTTTCTATTTTTCCTCATTTCATACTTTTTCTATTGTTTTTCTGTTCTATAGTATTCTTTTATTATTTACTGGGTTCCTTTTAAAACTCCTTTTTTAAAGAGCGAGCAAATAATTTTTTAAGTTCATCTTGAATTGGTACCTTTTGGTATAATACATCATAAACAGCATTGCAAATTGGCATTTCCACTTGATATTTTTCCTCTAATTTTTTGATAGCTTTTACGGTATAATAGCCTTCTGCAAGTTTCTCGTAAGGTTCCCCTTTCACATACATTTCTCCAAATTTACGATTGTTACTAAATTCTGAAAAAACAGTTGCTCCATAATCGCCTAAATGGCATAAACCATAAGCAGATAATTCATTTCCGCCCATTGCCTTGATTAAGCGTGCAACTTCTCTGGTTCCTCTCGATGTTAAAGCTCCTTTCAAAGAAGACATATGAAGCCCATCTAACATACCAGCTGCAATACCAATTACATTTTTGGTTGCGCCTCCAATTTCATTTCCAATTAAATCGGTTCCATAATAAAAACGAATCAAATCACTTGAAAATTCTTGTACCAATTTCTTTTTGGTTGCTTCATCTTCGCTATCAATGACCATACAATTAGAAATCCCATTGCAAAATTCTTGTACATGTCCAGGTCCTAACCATACAGCAACACGTGGATTGTCTGGCAAATATTCACGTACAATTTGAGTTAAGCGCTCTCCTGTTTTGATTTCAATTCCCTTCATACATAAAACAATGTATTTTTGACTTAAATCGTATTCTTTTAATTGATCCATTAAATCTCTTAGCGCCTGTGAATTTATGGATATAACAATTGTTTCAGATTCTATGGCACGTGCCAAATCCGTTTCTAACAAAACACTATCGGCTAAAGTTAGCATATCATTTTTTCTTGTTTCTTGAAAACGTTTCATCCTTTCTGATGTTGTTCTTCCATACAAAGTGACCTGATGATGAATTTTATCTAAATACCAAGCAATAAAACTCCCCCATCTGCCACATCCAATGACTGTTACTTTCAATTTTACCTCCATTCAAACCAACTGCACCATTTTTTCTTATTAGAAATGGTGTAAACAAAATGTTTACACCACTTCATTCTTTATGCATTGGCTCCTCAAACTGGGCTCGAACCAGTGGCCCTTCGGTTAACAGCCGAATGTCCTACCAACTGAGCTATTGAGGAA
>CAMCHB010000031.1 GCA_945874585.1 uncultured Clostridium sp.
ACACACTGCATATCGTCGGCAGCGTCAGATGTGTATAAGAGACAGGCGATATTTTAGGCATTACACAAAGTGAAATTGGCTATCTAGCCATTGCTTTTGTAGCGATTTTATTGGTATGGATTTTCTGCTTTAATCCCATTCATACCATGAGTATTCATACAAGTATTGCAAAAAGTAAGGGAATTCACGTTATGTTAATGGACAATATCTTTGTGATTTCCATTGCCATCATTGTAATGTTATCTATTCGCTGGATTGGTATTTTATTGATCAATTCATTGCTTATTTTACCAGCAGCAAGTAGTCGAAACATTGCTAAAAACATGAGACAATATCATTTATTTGCCGTTATTTTGTCTTTGATTTCTGGTATTATGGGAATTGTAATTTCCTATTATATTAACATTCCAACAGGACCTGCAATTGTTATTATTTCAGGTATATTCTACTTTATTACTTTTTTTGCAAAGAGTAAAATCAAAGGATAGGAGGAGCATATGTTTGCTTATATTAAAGGTGTTTTAGAAGAAAAAAATGAAAATTATGTGGTAATTGATGTAGGAGGAATTGGTTATAAAGTTTTTATGCCGACCAATTCGATTCAACAATTACCAGAGCGAGGGGAAAACGTAAAGGTACATACCTATTATTATGTAAGAGAAGATAATATTAGTTTATTTGGTTTTACGACATTAGAAGAATTGAAAATGTTTGAATTACTCTTATCGGTAAGTGGAATTGGAACCAAATCTGCTTTAGCTACTTTATCTGAAATCACACCATCAGCATTTGCCTTATCTATTATTACAGGTGATGTTTCAACTTTGGTTAAAATACCAGGAGTAGGAAATAAAACTGCTCAAAGAATGATTTTGGAATTAAAGGATAAATTAAAAACAGAAAATGCAGTTGCCAAACCAAAAACAGGAGAATTTGTGGGAAATAACCAAACTGGACAAGCTTTGGAAGAAGCATCTTCTGCTCTTCTTGTATTAGGTTATACCAAAAAAGAAATTGATCAAGTTTTAAGGGATAGCCAATTGGCTTCTTTATCGGTAGAAGACATGATAAAAGAAGCTTTAAAACGCTTATCAAAATAGAGGTGAATTATGGACTTAAGCAAACCATTAGCCTATCGAATGAGACCCAAAAAAATGGAAGATTTTGTAGGGCAAGAACATGTATTAGGCAAAGATAAAATATTATATCGAACCATTCAAGCAGACCGTTTATCCAGTATTATTTTGTGGGGACCAACCGGCTGTGGGAAGACTTCTCTAGCGCGTGTTATCAGTGAAAAAACAAGCTATCAGTTCTACCAAATCAATGCGGTAACAGCTGGAATTGCCGATATCAAAAAATGCATTGAAGAGGCTCGCAATGCATTTTTAAATCCAAGTGGAAAGTGTATTTTATTTATTGATGAAATTCATCGTTTTAATAAATTACAACAAGATGCCTTGCTACCTTATGTAGAAGATGGAACCATTATTTTGATAGGAGCAACAACAGAAAATCCATATTTTGAAGTAAATAAGGCTTTGATTTCTCGTTCTATGGTCATCAAATTGAAACCTTTATCTGATCAAGATGTGGTGAAAATTTTGAAACATGCTTTACAAAGCGAAGAAGGATTAGCACAGTATCCAGTTCAAATACAAGAAGAAACATTAGAAAAAATTGCTCAAATAGCTGGCGGGGATGTTCGAACAGCTTTAAACGGATTGGAAATAGCAGTGCTTACAACAGAAGTAAACAAAGAGGGAAAAATTCCGATAACCAATGCGATTGTAGCAGATTGTTTTCAAAATAAGAAAATTCAATTTGATAAAAAAGGAGATAGTCACTATGACAATATTAGTGCTATGATAAAAGCCATGAGAGGAACCGATCCAGATGCTGCGGTATTCTATTTAGCTAGAGCAATTGCAGGAGGAGAAGATTCTGTGTTTTTGGCAAGACGTATTGTAATTTGTGCGGCAGAAGATGTAGGAATGGCGGATCCCAATGCGTTAGTTATAGCAAATGCAGCCATGCAGGCAGTACATTATATTGGAATGCCAGAAGCTCGTATTATTTTGTCAGAAGCAGCTGTTTATGTGGCAAAAGCACCCAAATCCAATGCTGCTTATAAAGCCATTAACAAGGCTTTGGAAGATGTACAAAACAAGGATACAGGTAGTATACCAATGGCAATTCGAAATGCTCCGGTGGAGGGAATGAAATGTCATGGATATCACGAAGGGTACAAATATCCACATGATTATCCAAATCATTATGTGGAGCAACAATATTTACCAGATCCTATGGTAGGAACGGTTTATTATCAAGAGGATGAAAGTATAAAATCCGGTAAAACAGACAAACTAAAGGAAAAGAGATGAGGGAGTCGTTTGCCGTGAAAAAAATAATCATTGGATTGATAGCAGGTATCATTAGCGGGTTCTTCGCTTCAGGAGGGGGACTGATTTTGGTACCTGCTTTTCTTTACTTTTTTGGGCTGGATGAGAAAAAAGCAAGAGGGACTTCTATTTTAGCTATATTACCAATGGTAATCGTGAGTGGATGGATCTACTATCAGCACGCTACGGTGGATTGGAACCGAGGAATCAAATGTGCTATAGGCGGTATGATAGGAGGATTAGTGGGAGCGAAGTTACTAAAAAAAACACCAGCTATTTGGTTGCAAATAGCATTCCTTATTTTTTTATGGTATACCTCTTGGAAAATGTTATTTACTTAGTAAAGGAGAAATATGTTAGAGATTGTTTTAGGAATTGTGGCTGGTATTGTTAGTGGTTCTGGACTTGGTGGTGGAACAATTTTAATCTTAATACTGGTTAATTTTATGGGAGTGGAACAATACCAAGCACAAGCCTTAAATTTATTATTTTTTATTCCAACATCCCTTATGGCGATTGTCATGAATCACAAACAAAAATTAATTGATTATAAACTAGGACTGAGCATTGCTATAACGGGTAGTATAGGAGCTTTTATAGGGGCCAAAATTGCCAGCCAAATCGGTGTGCAACATCTGAAAAAATATTTTGGCATTTTCTTATTGGGCATTTCTGCTTATGAAGGATATCGTATCTTTCAACAGTATAAAAAAGGGAAAAATACAAATAATACTACAGAATAAAAGAATGAGGAGGAGAGTATGAATATGAAATTTATAAAAGGCATGGTTGTTGGAACTTTATTATCTGCAGGAATTGTTATGATGTATCAAGATGGTATGGAAAATAACCGTAAAAAATGGATAAAAAAAGGTAGACAATTTGCCAGAAAATTAGGTGTTATGTAAGAAAAAGCGATAAATTTTCGGAATGAAGATTTATCGCTTTTTAATATAATAGGAAAGTAATACTTCCCTATTATATTAAAAGCTACAATCGCTAGCCCTTTGAGATTTAACAGAATTTTTTGCACGTATTTTTACATATATTTTTGCATTCGTTTTTTTTCTCTTTTTTCTCATCGCGATGGCAATCAAGTGGACATTCTTCTTTCTTCTCCTCATGATGGCAATGACATGGGCAATCCTCTTTCTTTTCCTCGCAATGGCAGCCACATGGGCAACCTTCTTTGGCTAATTCGGATTTGATGGCAAATTCTTTGCAATGACCATGAGTTGATTCAATTGTAAAATCACAACAATCCATATCAACACCCTTCAAGCATTTACCTTCGTGTTTACTTTTAGCACAAATTTTAATGTGTCTTACACGATTGACCCAGATTTTAATTTCATAAAATTTATGAGGACAAAGAGGTCCAAAGACAAATTCACCACTTTCATTGGTAAAAGTGTGAGCCACTGGTCTTCTTTTTTCTTTCCCGCCACATTCACGTTCTACTTCAATCAATTTTACAACAGCATTGCAAATTGGTTCTTTAAAGCAATCCTTGATCACACCATAGATAACATTACGATTATCTTCTGGAATCACAACATCCACATCGTATTGTTTTCCACTGGCAATTTGACCATCTACATTTAGAACGGGGCAGATTTTCTTATCTAATTCCATATTGATTCATCCCTTTTCTTTATTTTTTAGTAGAATGGACTCACTCTACTAAAGTCAATCCATGATTGACTATTTTATCTTATGAGAAAAACAAGAGAAGTGTTACTTTTTGTAGATTCTTGTCGATGAAAAAAACTTTACAAAAAATGGATATTATAGTAAAATAGAGTTGTTCTGATAAAAATTGCAATTTTAAAAGAATCGTATTTTTAATTCTCATGAAATTTTATTCAAATTTCAATTTCCAAAAAATGAACTATAAAATGAAATAGGAGGAAGCAAATTGTTTTTGAGCTATACCAAAAATAATGTGAATAGACTCAGCTTTCTGTTAACTATTCTTATCCTAGGATTTTGCTATCTAGTAGGAGGACAGCTATGGCCTCATGCAGTTACGGTAACAAAGGCAAAGGAGCCAGATCACATTTTAACCGCATTTTTGCCAGAGCAAATTGCATCTACACAAGACAATATATGGACCATTCAAATTCCAATTATCAATTTGAAAGCTACGATACAAGAAGGTACATCAGAGGAATGTTTAAAAGAAACAGTAGGACATTTTTCACAAACAGGAAAAATCAATGGAAATATTGGATTGGCTGCGCATAATCGAGGCTATCTTCAAAATTATTTTGCCAAATTACATTGCTTAAAAACAGATGATGAAATTATTTATCAATACAAAAGTAAAGTCAAAAAATACAAAGTGACAAAAATGGTACAGATCAGCAGTGATGATTGGTCATGGCTAGAAGCATCTAGGCAAAACAAATTAACACTCATTACCTGTATTGAGAATGAACCACAAAAAAGATTATGCGTACAAGCAGAAGAAATAAAAGAATAAAAGGAGGAAATAGATTGAAAAAAATTATGACATGGATCATCCTATGGGTCATACTGGGAATCAGCCTGATGCCAATGGCATACGCCCAAACAGAAGTAACAGATGCATATATTGAATATAGTCACGATACAGGCCATCATTTGAAATATTGGAAAAGTAGCATCAATGATTGGTCATATGTGAATACAGCTTATGTGCAATATGAGCATAATGGTGTTAAATATCCAGCTTATTGTGCCAATCGAGACAAAATTGGTGTAGAAGTGGATAGCAATTATCAAGTAAATGTATTAGACCATTTAAAAGATGATCGTATTTGGCGTGTGGTTACCAATGGGTATCCCTATCAAACACCACAACAGATGGGAGTAGAAAATGAAGACGATGCATTTGTGGCTACAAAACATGCAATTTATTCTATTTTATACGATATTTCAGTAGCAGATTATTACAAAGGGGGAGATGAAAGAGGCAAAAAAATTGTACAAGCTATTGAGCATTTAGTGGATATTGGCAGAAATGAAAAAGCAGTTTATCAGCAGGGAGATATTCAGTTAAAAGAAGGAGGATTACAAGAGGACAAAGACTATTACATCAAATCATTTTGGATCAACAGTCAAATGAATTTGCAAGAATATGAAGTAACACAAATGACAGGCGCTACTCAAAATTCAATTTTATTGGGTGAAGATAATCAACCAAAGAATGTATTTAGAGCAGGGGAAGAAGGAAAAATAGTAATTCCCAAAAAAGAATTCAAAAAAGATATGGAAATTCACTTAAAGGTACGTGCAAAATGCCAAAATTATCCCATCTTTTATGGCTATGCAGAAGATGAAACAAGACAAAATTATATTTTATCATTTGATCAATATGAATGGTTCCAGGAACAATTTAAAATGAATATACCAGTTTGTCAATCTCAAATTAAAGTAATAAAAAAGGATAAGGAAAATCAAAAACCATTAGCAGGTATTCGTTTTGAAATCTATTACCAAGATGGTGAAAAAATTGGAACCTATCAAACCAATTCTAAAGGAGAAATTGTGATTGGACATCTAAGACCAGGAATTGTCATGGTAAAAGAAATAGAGACAAAACAGAATTATATTTTAGATGAAAAGATAAAAGAAATTGAGGTTGGCTATCAAACCAATCAGAAATTAGAAATATGGAATCAAAGGAAAAAAGGAAGTTTGAAGATTATTAAACAGGACAAAGATGATCCAAAATTACGCATTCCGTCGGTTGAGTTTGAACTGATCAATGAAAAGGGCGAAGTAGTTCAAAAGATAAAAACGAATGAAAAAGGAGAGGCTGAAGTTGGTGGCTTAGATATTGGAAAATATGTATTAAAAGAAACAAAAAACAATCAGGCTTATCGCATTGGGACAGATCAAACGGTTACGATTGAATGGAACAAGTTGTCTCAAATGGTGATTGAAAATGAAAAGAAAAAAGGGAAAATTGAAATTGTGAAAGTGGATGCCGATCAACACGAAATCAAAATGCCAGATGTTGAATTTGATATCCTAGATGCACAAGGAAAAATAGTAGAACATGTAATAACGAATGCAGATGGAGTTGCCATTTCATCGGATCTTCCGATTGGAATGTATCAAGTCAAAGAAACGAGAACTAGTGCTGTTTATGAGTTAAAAGAGGAACCAGAAACAGTAGAAGTAAAAGATCATCAGACAACTTCTATTTGTATTGAAAATCATAAAATTAAAATGCCAAAGAAAAAAGTGGTACAAGAATTGCCTAAAACCGGCATGTAAAATAAAAAACATCAGAGGAGCTAAAAAAGCATCCTGTGATGTTTTCTTATTTGTTAGGTAGCACTTGGGAGGAACTTCGCCACTAATTTTTAAAATTTGATATTAATGATGTTGATATTGTTCGCACAAAAGAGTATAATAATATCATAAAAAAACTTGCGTGAGGTATTAGTATGTATATATCGGTTTCTGATGTCGCAGAAAAATTTAATATATCCAAAAGAAGAGTTCAGTTTTTGTGTGAGCAAGGACGTATTGAAGGGGCTAAGAGAATGAGTGGTGTGTGGTTAATCCCTGCTGATGTCCAAAAACCTACTGATGCTCGAAGAAAAATCACTGTGCCTGAAAATCAATCATCATTATTTGATGATCCTTATAAAATTAAGGAAGAAAAATTAAGTATTGCTCAGGTTTGTGAGTTGCTTTCTATATCCCAAGCAACTGTAAAAAACTGGATTAGACTTGGAAAACTTAAAACTACTTCTAATAGCGAAACATTTGATAAGAAGTATATAGAAGAGCTTATCTTAGAAATAAAGAGCGGAAAAGATAGTCGTTTGAAAAGTCGAAGAAACAAAAAAAGCATAAGTGGAAAAATTGTATATAAAGATTATATCAAAAACAGTCATAATCGTGAAGTCGTTGAAGATATTTTAAATTCTTGCGGGCAAATTACAGAAGATGAATTAAGATTGATACTTGCCAATTTTGCATTACAATTATATCAACAAGCCGGTGGGATAGTTATATCAGATGATTTATTGATAGAAGGAAAAAGTAATATTACAAGTAATGAAATATTTAATGATTTGATTAGAGACTTACTTGGAGATATTGATGTAAACAAAATTACCTTAGCAAATATCCAAATTGCTCTGAATAGTAAAGTGCAGTTAGTTCCATCGGAAGATACTTTGGGATTTGCGTATGTTTCTCTTAGAGATTTAAGTCATCGCAAACAAAACGGTGCATATTACACGCCTGAAAAAACGGTTAATACGCTTATTGGCAAATTAAAAAGCTGTGTTAATACTCAAAACAAAATATTATGTGATCCTTGTTGTGGAACAGGAAATTTCCTTATCGGTCTAGTTGGGAGCGGTGTGAAAATTGAGAACCTTTATGGTCAAGACATAGATGAAATTAGTATTCTAATTACGCGAATCAATATGTTCTTACTTGATAACAGTATTACTAAGGAACAATTGTATTCTCAATTTGTTTGTGGCGATACTCTTTCTAACACCTTTTCTCGCAAGTTTTCCGTAGTATTAGGAAATCCACCGTGGGGATATGATTTTAGCAAGGAAGAAACTGCATATCTTACTGATAATTATATTACGGCTAAAAATAAAGGTATGGAGTCGTATGATTTGTTTATTGAAAAAGGAATGGCAATGCTTGAAGAAGATGGATACTTGGCGTATGTATTGCCAGAAGCAATTTTGAATGTAAACTCTCATCAACAAGCAAGAGAACTGATAGTAAAAAATACAGCATTTAGGTTTGTAAATTATTTAGGAAATGCTTTTTCTGGGGTACAATGTCCTGCTATTATTCTAGGTATTCAGAAAGGCTATCACGGAGAAACAAAAGGTTGCAGAATTGAATTAAATAACAAGGAATTTATTATCAACAAGAATAGGGAATTAGATGAGACATCGTTCTCTTTCAATGTGAGCGATGAGGAATACGATTGTTTGCGTGTAATTAGTTCTGTACAAAACGCTAAATACCTTGCCAATAATGCTAAGTTTGCATTGGGAATTGTTACCGGAAACAATAAGAAGTATATCACAAAAGAAAAAGCAGATGGAATGGAAGTTATTCTAAAAGGTAGTGATATTTTTAGATATGCTATGAAGGAAACCGATAACTATATTCATTTTGCCCCTGAAAAATTCCAGCAAGTTGCACCAACTGAAATGTATCGAGCAAAAGAAAAGTTATTGTATAGATTTATTGCTGAAGTTCCTGTTTTCACGTATGATAATCAGCAAACACTTTCGTTGAACAGTTGCAACATCTTAATACCACAGATTGAAGATATGGATATCAAGTATGTTTTGGCGATTTTGAATTCTAGTGTGGCAGCTTATTTTATCAATAAAAAATATAATTCTGTTAAGCTACTAAGATCACATATAGAGTCATTGCCAATACCTATGATAAGTGCTGAAAAGCAGAATGATATTATAAAAAGAGTAGACAATATAATAAATTCAAACGAAAGCATTAGTGGACTATATGAAGAACTTGATAATGAAATTATGAACATCTACTCTCTTTCGGAAATGCAGAGAAAAACTATTCATAGTGCATTATCCGGAAAGAATTTATTTCTTTTCAAGTAATGCAAGTAGTTGTGAGTAGGTTAATTCCCTACGAAAATAATACTTTTTTTATAATAATTTTGTTTTTTTGCCTTTTTGACGCACGGCTTCTAAAATATCTTTTTCATCAACAAGGAATGGAGATAATTCTTCCTCGGTCATAAAAATTTGGCCTTCAAAAACTTTAACACCTTTAACGCCAGTATTTTCGTTACGGTGCTGAGAACCAAGTTTTCCGGTTTTTTGAAGTTCATCACTTGTTAAAACCCAATAGATCAATTCGTCACGGCAAGTGCCGATCCAAATGAAAACATCACAACAAGAAGGCTTTAACTGCTGATAGTGATATTTGAATCCAGCAGACTTTGCTTCAGAATGTAAATATGCTCTACTTGCCAAGCTACCACCTGCTTTTGTGCTATTTGCTCGACAAGCTTTTACTTCAATACGAATTCCATCAAGCCACAAATCGAATTCACCATCAAATTGGGGGTATTCTAAAGAAACATTTTCTTTTGTTGCTTTTATAAACTGTGGAAAAAGTGTGCGCACATGTTGCTCTCCCCAAGTTTGCCCATAGGTGCGGGGAGCCATATCAAACAAATCCAAATATTTATTCCTCTCGCAATACTCAGAGTCCAGTTTGGAATATTGTTCATATGTAATCTCGCCTATTGATAAATAGTACGCTAAAAGTCTGTTTTCAACGCTAAAAGGAAATAGTGCCTTTTGGCGTTCAATCTCTTTGATAATGTTTATATCCCCTTTGGTATTATTTCGTAATTTTTTTAATTCTGTTATCAGCTCTTTCATTTTTTATTATCCTCCAAAAACAATCTATAGGTTTCAATTCCAAGCGCATCGGCGATACGTTGAATATTTTCAAGTGAAATACTACGGCGGTAACACTCAATGGCGCTTATGTAGGTGCGATGCATACCACACTTCTCGGCGAACGCTTCCTGAGATATTCCTATAGTTGTACGATATTTTTTTAGATTACTACCAAATACTTTTATAATATCCATAGCTACATTCCTCCATAATTTATAGTATAATCAAAATGAATACAAAAAGTCTACATACAATAAGTACCTAAAAGGAATAATTACAAAGTGCATATGCAATAGTAGGTGATACATTGATGAATCATATAGGAAGTACAAGGCAACCAGGGGATCTAACGGGATTAAGATAATTTTTCAAAATTTTGAAAAAACTTCGCTATACAAAACAACTTCAATAATAGTAAAAAACAAAACATCAACACAATTTGAGAAAAAATCTCAAAAACATTGATATTTTTTGAAATTTAGCATATAATATATAAAGCGAGGAGGAATCATAAATGTTAATAAGATTTAGTTTTAAAAATTTCAAATCTTTTAAAAATGAAAATTGTTTGGATATGGAAGCAACATCACTAAAAGAACATGAATATAATGTAGCAAAAACTGAAAATGGTGACTACTTAAAAGTATCAGCAATTTATGGTGCAAATGCTAGTGGTAAAACCAATGTACTACAAGCATTTGGATATATGAAAAATAGAGTGCTAATAACAGACGATTCAAGAAAAAATTCTCCAGTAGAAGAAAATGTTTTTAGTTATATGATAAATAACGAGCCAATTAGTTTAGAAGTAGAAATATTAGCTAAAAATGGAAAAATATACAAATATGGGTTTGAAGTATTAAAAGATAATATTATATCAGAATGGTTA
>CAMCHB010000032.1 GCA_945874585.1 uncultured Clostridium sp.
TACACACTGCATATCGTCGGCAGCGTCAGATGTGTATAAGAGACAGGTTATGGTCGTCAAATCCTGTACAATTTTAGCAATTGCTTCCTTGTTTTTTTGTATATCGTGAACAAATAAACCAACCTCTATATTTTTTAAAGATTCTCTTAAGGCTAAATATTTTTTTGCTTTTTCAGATTGTTTTTGAAGTGGTTCTAGATTTCCTTCAATTTCAACTAAAATGTCGTGTATACGAACTAAATTTAATTGTGTTTGTTCTAGTTTCTTTTCAGATTCTTCTTTCCTTGCTCTGTACTTTACAATGCCAGCCGCTTCTTCAAAAATATGTCTTCTTTCCTCTGATTTATTGCTTAAAATTTCATCAATCTTCCCCTGTCCAATAATGGAATAACCGTCTTTTCCAATACCAGTATCCATAAACAATTCTGCAATATCCTTTAAACGGCAAGGTGCTTTGTTAATATAATAGCCAGAATCACCACTTCGATAAATACGTCTTGTTACAGTTACTTCATTGTAATCAATCGGCAATTTTCCATCTGTATTATCAATCACAATAGAAGCTTCTGCAAATCCTAGTGATTTTCTTGTTTCTGTTCCCGCAAAAATAATATCTTCTGATTTTGCTCCACGCAAAGACTTCATACTTTGTTCTCCCAAAACCCAGCGAATACTATCTGCTATATTACTCTTTCCTGAACCATTTGGTCCAATTACAACAGTTATACCTGGCATAAATTCCAATACCGTTTTATCTGCAAATGATTTAAATCCATGTAATTCTAGTCTTTTTAAATACATCTTTCTCACCTTTTTCTTTCTCTATCATATAGTAAAATAAAATTTTTCGCAATATGTTCGCGTAAAATTGACACATCTAATTTTACGGTATAAAATAAGAATATATTTTAATTGAGATAAAGGAGTTTTTATGAAAGAAACTTTTGATTTTTATAGTCCCACCAATTTAAAATCTTATAATTTAGATGAAAGCATGCGTTATCAATTAAGTGTTTTATCTACTCTAGATGCCTTTACCCGTGCTCATTGCGAACGAGTTGCCCATTTGACAACTCGTTTATGTGAACGTTTGCATTTACCAAAACATTTTATCATTTATTGTACGATGTGTGCCTATTTGCATGATATTGGGAAAACTTTTATTCCTCCTAGTATTTTACAGAAAACTTCTCGTTTAACACCAGAAGAATATGAAGTTATGAAAACACACACCACAATTGGATATAAAATGTGTATGCATGATCTAAAATTGCGTCCCTATGCAGCAGGTCCTTTGTTTCACCATGAAGGTTTGGATGGATCTGGTTACCCACAAGGTCTTACCAAAAAAGATATTCCTTTGGAAGGACGTATCATTCGTATAGCAGATGAATACGATGCTATCACTAGTAAAAGACAATATAAATCTCATATTGATATTTCCGATACCTTGGAAATTTTAGCGAGTGAATCCAAGCCAAATCCAGAAGATCCAAAAGCCAAAATTCATAATTGTGGTAGAATTGAACCCTATATTTTTAAAGCATTACTAAAATTAGTACGAGAAGATATTGAATATGAAATTACCTGTGTGGATAGTTATACAAATTATTTAGCTCAGCAAATCAAACGTTTAAAAGAGGTTCAAAAACTCGTAGCCGAAATGAATACCGTTGATAATGAAAAAGATCGCAATGAATACCTTCGTATCATTCGTCAATCTCTTGAACCAAAAGAAACTTTAGATAATTTTACAACTGTTTTGGAGCAATACCAAAAAGCCTATCCAATTCGTCAAGAAAAAATCAAAAAATTATATCAAGAAATCGATAAAATAAAAAAATTAAAAGTTTAATACTTTTTTTCACATGCATATCATATACTGCAATATATGGTATGCATTTATTTTGCCATAAATTTAGGAGGAAATATGAAACGACCTATTAAATTTGCACTAATTGGTGCAACCGGATTAGTAGGAAGAACTGCTATTCGTATTCTAGAAGAAAAAAAATTGCCAATTGATGAATATTATTTTTTGGCTTCTTCTCGTTCAAAAGATAAAAAAATAGAATTTCGAAATCAAACCTATCGCATCGAAGAATTAACAGAAGATCTGTTTCAAAAACGTCATTTTGATTATGCTATTTTTTCGGCTGGTGCAGAAATTGCCAAACATTTTGCCCCTCTCGCTGTTGAAAATGGCACCATTGTCATTGATAATAGCAATGCTTTTCGTATGCAAGAAGACATTCCTTTAATTGTTCCAGAAGTCAATATGGATTGTGTTCCTTCTCACCCTACTGTTATTGCAAATCCTAATTGTTCAACCATTCAAGCCGTTGTTGCCCTAAAACCTTTGGATGAGCGTTACCACATCAAGCGCATTGTTTATTCCACTTACCAAGCCGTATCTGGTGCTGGTAAAAAGGGATTGGATGATCTTGAAAATGGCATCAAAGGAATGCCACCGCAAAAGTTTCCTCATCCTATCTTCAACAATTGTCTTCCTCATATTGATGATTTTTTGGATAATGGCTATACAAAGGAAGAACAAAAAATGATACAAGAAACCCGTAAAATTTTGCAAAAAAGAGAGTTGGCTGTTACAGCTACTACTGTTAGAGTTCCTGTTTTTAATTGTCACTGTGAGGCTGTTAATGTGGAATTCTACGATTCCTTTGCTTTGGCCGATGTCATTCAAACGCTTCAACAAGCCTCTGGCATTCGTGTTTTTTCGGAAAATGGTCAGTATCCTATTCCCACTTTGGTATCTGGTCAAGATGATGTTTTCGTTGGTCGAATTCGTCGTGATTTCAGCTTAAAATCTGGCATAAACATGTGGATTGTAGCCGATAATGTGCGAAAAGGAGCAGCTACCAACGCCATTCAAATTTTAGAAAAATTACTAGAAAGGCAGGAAAAATAGAATGAAAAAATTGATTTTTCAAGGGGTTGGAACCGCTCTAGTTACCCCTTTTATCGAACATCTGATAAATTTTGAAGAATATAAAAAAATGTTAGAATTTCAAATCAAATCTGGAGCCGATAGTGTGATTGTATGTGGTACAACTGGAGAATCTGCCACAATGACAATGAAGGAAAAAAAGTATTTAATTCGTTTTGCTGTTAATACCGTAAACAAAAGAATTCCTGTCATTGCTGGAACAGGAAGCAATTGTACGCAAAGTTCAATTGAATTATCTCAATATGCTGAAAGTATTGGAGCAGATGGTCTTCTGGTTGTAACGCCTTATTATAATAAAGCCACTCAAGCTGGCATTGTTGAACATTATCGTCAAATAGCTTCCCATGTTTCTCTTCCCATCATTGTTTATAATGTGCCAAGTCGTACTGGACTGAATATCTTACCAGAAACCTGCTTGGAGCTTTCGAAAATTCCAAACATTGTAGCCATCAAGGAAGCCAGTGGAGATATCTCCCAAATTGCCCAAATAGCTCATTTATGTCAAGATCAATTAACAATTTATTCTGGAAATGATGACCAAACCATCCCCATTTTATCACTGGGCGGAAAGGGTGTTATATCAGTGGTTTCCAATGTTTTACCTCATGAAATGCATTTGCTTACCCAATTATGCTTGCAAGGAAATTTTAAAAAAGCAAGAGAATTACAAAGAAAACTTCTTCCACTCATGCATCTACTGTTTACAGAAGTGAACCCTATTCCTGTGAAAGAAGCGCTTAATCTCATCGGTTTCCAAGCCGGCATTCCAAGACTGCCCTTGACTCCTTGTCAAAAAGAGCATGTACAGCAAATTCAAAAAGCACTTCAGCATTTTTCTATTTCCATTTCTTGATAATTTTTGACAAATTACTATTTTCAAAGCTATCACCATATGGTATAATAAATTTATTAAAATGAAACGATCAATTAACGCACTGAAAATGGAGGCTATTCATGAACAAAAGTAAACAACAAAAAAAGAAAGAAGAAATAGAAGAATTCAAATCCATTATCCATGATTTGATTCAAAATTCTACGGTTCAAAAAATGAAACAATTCAGGCAACATTATGACACCTCTTGTTATTCTCACTGCAAACAAGTTGCTTTTTATAATTATTTAATTTGTAAAAAATTAGGGCTAGATTATGTCTCTGCCACAAGAGCTGGTATGCTACATGACTTATTTTTATATGACTGGCGTGTTCCAAGTCCAGAGCATAAAAATCTACATGCCTTTCATCATCCACGTATTGCCTTAAATAATTCAATGAAATTATTTGATTTAAATGAAAAAGAAAAGGATATTATTTTAAAACACATGTGGCCTGTAACCATTATTCCACCCAAATATAAGGAAGGCTTTATTATAACCTTAGTGGATAAATATTGTGCTCTACATGAATCTTTATTGCATTATCAAACTTGCTTAAAATACAAAAAATCTTATCGTTATACTTATGTGTTTTTTAGCTTTATTTTTCTTCAAATATTATAAAAGAAACCAGAAAGTTTGGCTTTCTGGTTCTTTTTTATGAAATTTTTTCTCCACAATTTTCACAATATTCGCTATCTTCTTGACAAATTGCATTGCATTTTGGACATACTTTTTGTTTGGAAACTGATTCATCTGTTGTCACATCAACATCCATTTGTTCAGCACCGCATTTGGGGCAAAAATGACTTTCTTTCGAAATGACTTTGCCACATTGACAACATTCTTTTAATCCTTTATTGGCTAGAATCTTTTTTTCCATTTCATCAATTTCTTGGTTTAAATGATCTACTTTTTCAGACTCTTGTTCAAATGTTTCTCCTACATTTTCGCCTTTTTTGTACATTTCATAAACCGTTCTTCCCATGCCAAGAAAAATTTCTTGTATTTTATTTTCTTTTTCAGTTATCTCAAATTTAGTTTTTGTTCCTTCTATTACTTTTCCTGATTTGTTAACAACAGCATTGTATGTTTCACTTGCTGTTTCTCCAACTTTTTTTGAGATTTTTTCTACCTTTTTCATAAAATCCATTTCTATCACCTACCTGTTGTTATTATACTCAAGAAAAAAGCTTTTGTCAAAATTACCTTTTCATCGTAAAATCCCAGATTTCACATATTTTTTCCTTTTTCGTATTCTATAAAGAGGTGTTGTAAATGTATCAAAATATTTTTCCAAATGCAAAAGCCTATGTCAAAGGTAGCTCAAAATTCCCTAGAATCAATGGAATCGTTACCTTTAAAGAAACAAAAGACGGTGTTCTCGTTAGTGCTCGCATCAATGGGCTTCCACAATCTCCTACCAATTGTACTGGCAGATTTTTTGGATTTCATATTCATGAAGGATCCTCTTGTAGTGGAAATGCAAGTGATGAGTTTGCAAATGCGAAAGCTCATTTAAATCCAACCAACTGTCCTCATCCTTTTCATATGGGAGATTTGCCTCCTCTTTTAGAAAACAACGGCTATGCTTACATGACAGTTTTGGTTAATAAATTTAGAATTCAAGATATCTTGGGCAGGGTTGTGATTATCCATGATCATCCAGATGATTTTACTACCCAGCCAAGTGGTAATTCTGGTACTAAAATTGCCTGTGGTAAAATTATACCTTAGGCAAATAAGGTACACTTCAATCTAAAAAGTGTACCTTATTTCTTTGTAAAATTTATAAAATCTATGCTGTTTTTAACTCTAAGCGTAATTTATCTGCAATCATTGCGATAAACTCTGAATTGGTTGGTTTTCCCTTGGTAGCAGATACGGTATATCCAAAAATATTTTCCATTGTTGCCGATTGCCCTCTTCCCCATGCAACCTCTATGGCATGACGAATAGCACGTTCAACACGGCTTGGAGTCGTATGATATTTTTTCGCAATCTCTGGATACAATTGTTTTGTAATTTGGTTAATCACTTCAATATTGTTAACAACCATCATAATAGCTTCTCGCAAGTATTGATATCCTTTGATATGAGCTGGCACGCCAACCTCATGGATAATATTGGTTACCAAAGCTTCCAATTTGCTTTTGTCTTTTTTAGCAGATGGTTCAATTTCAATATAACTTGGTCTCATTTCTCTAGTAATAAAACTACCGCGAAGATGAGTGCTTGGATTTCGCTTTACCTCACGAATTCTCTTAACCAATAGTTCTATATCAAACGGTTTTACCACATAATACTGTGCGCCTAACTGAATTGCTCTTTGGGTTATTTTATCTTGTCCTACAGCTGATAACATAATAAAAATAGGCATCTTTTCCATTTGTGTTTCCCCTATTTTTTCTAGTACTCCCAAGCCATCCAAATGTGGCATAATCACATCCAATAAAACAACATCTGGCTTGGTATTCAAAATCATTTGATATGCCTCATTTCCATCCTTTGCAACTCCGATTACTTCCATATCCTCTTGTTTTTCTAAATAGGTTGTAAGTGTATTGGTGAACTCTACATTATCATCTGACAATAAAATTGATATGTTTTCTTTCAAACTAATTCCCCCTTTTGGATTGTAAATTTTTTACATTTGTAATTATAGTACAATTTCGACAATCGCGCAATACTTTTTTGGAAATTTTTTCTATTTTTTATATCGTTATTTTTGTTCTTGCACTTCTATGTACTTTTCACTCACCCTTACAACATTTTTGCTATATTTTGTTACTTCCGAATGTTCTTCTTCCAATTTCTCAACCTCTTCTTGTGTTGCTTCTACCAAAACTTCAATTGTTTGATGATACAAAACCTGAAGGATACGAATTTGTCTTTTTTGCAAATAATGTTTTAATGATCCCCAATCAGGATATTCGGTTTCAATTTTTAGAAGCCATCCCTTTTGCATTTGTATCACATTTCCCTTTGAAATTGCCTGAGAAGTTGCATTCGAATAGGCTCTCACCAATCCACCTGTTCCTAATAAAATTCCGCCAAAGTATCTAGTTACAACGACCAATACATTGACCAATCCCTGATTCACTATAACATTCAAAATTGGAACCCCTGCTGTTCCAGATGGTTCTCCATTATCGCTAGACTTTGTAATTAGTTGTTCATCTTCTAAAACACAATAAGCATAACAATTATGTCTTGCATCTGCGTATTGTTTCTTGATTTGCTGAATCTTGTTTTCCGCTTTCTCACGACTTTCTACATGCCATACCTGTGCTATAAATTTTGATTTTTTTTCTACCAAAACACTCGATGTTTCTTCTAAAATTGTTTTAAATCTCATTTTTACCCCTCATTAGAACCTGCTACATAACCTGTGCTATAGGCTATTTGTAAATTAAATCCACCCGTATACGCATCGACATCAATCAATTCACCTGCGAAAAATAATCCTTTTACCTTTTTAGACTCCAATGTCTTTGGGTTGATTTCTTTGACGCAAACACCTCCTGCCGTTACAATGGCTTCTGCTATATCGCGGAATCCTTGTATAGTAAGTGTCAGATTTTTACATAATTCTACTAATCTTTTTCGTTCTATTTTTGTAATTTCATTTACCTTTTTTTCTGGTGAAATAGCAGATAACTCTACTATTACTGGTATCATTTTATGGGGTAATAATTTTTCCAAACTATTTTGGAATTGTTTATTCTTAAATTCTATAAAGTCACGCAATATTCTTGCATCTAATTTCTCCCTGTCCAAAGCTGGTTTTAAATCAATGCAAATTTGAATCTTCTTTTCTTTTAATCGATTTTCCAAATCATGATAATGCAACAAAACAGCTGATGCACTTAAGATAATTGGTCCTGAAATTCCAAAATGAGTAAATAACATTTCGCCAAAATCTTCGTAAATTACCTTTTTTTGATCTACAATCTTTATTTTAACATTTTTTAAGCTCAATCCTTGCAATTGTTTACAAATATCGCTCTCATATATATTAAAAGGCACTAAAGATGGTTTGATAGTGGTAATTGTATGACCAGCTTGCTTTGCTAAGCGATATCCATCACCTGTTGAACCTGTGGTTGGATAACTTTTTCCGCCCGTTGCCAAAATGACTTTTTGTGCTTCCATCTTTTCCCCTGTTTTGGTTTGTATTCCCTTTATCTCTCCTTGTTGAAGCCATAACTTTTCGACCTCAGTCTGGTAAAGAATTTTAACCCCTAATTTTTTTAATTTTTTTTGGAACACGTTTAGAACATCTTGTGCTTTATCACTAACTGGAAATACACGATTACCTCTTTCGACTTTGGTTGGTAATCCTTCTTGATGTAACCAATCTAGCATATCTTGATTAGTAAATTTCTGAAAAGCTCCATACAAAAATCTTGCATTACTTGGGATTTCTTGCATAAAATCTGCCATATCTACCGCATTGGTAATATTGCATCGCCCCTTCCCCGTAATTCGTAATTTTTTGCCTAAACTATCCATCTTTTCTATTAAAATAACTTCATTTCCTTCTTCTCTGGCACGAATCGCAGCCATCATACCAGCTGGTCCACCGCCTACTACAATCACTTTCATTTTTGTTCTCCTTATGCTTGTAAATTTTGTATCGCTTTTAAAACGCCCAATTTTCCATATTCATAAGTTAATCCGCCTTGCAAATATGCCATATAAGGCTCTCGAATCGGAGCATCACAGCTAAGTTCAATAGAAGAACCTGCTACAAAAGAACCATCTGCCATAATCACCTTATCATCATAACCTGGCATCTCCCATGGCTCTGGTACAGATTGGGAATCAACTGGTGATCCCATTTGGATTCCTTGGCAAAAACGAATCAAATCTTTTGCATTTCCAAACTCGATTGTTTGCACAATATCCACTCTTGGTTCATGGGCTCTTGGTCGAACCTTATATCCCAGATTTTCCAACATCTGGCTAGCCAATATGGCCGTTTTTAAACTTGCCTTTACGACACTTGGTGCTTCAAATAAGCCTTGTAAAATTTTACGATTCATTCCAAGTGATGGTCCTACCTCTTTTCCTTGTCCTGGAACAGTTAATCTTTCTGCTACTAAAGCAATCAAATCCTTTCTGCCCACCACATAGGCTCCGTTTGGTGCAATTCCTCCTCCTAGGTTTTTAATCAAAGAGCCAACTGCAATATCTGCCCCTACTTCAATCGGTTCTTTTTCTCCTACAAATTCACAATAGCAATTATCTATCATTACAATCACATGAGGATCTACTTCACGAATTTTTTTTATGATGCTTTCTACTTTTTCAATCGAAATACTTTCCCTTGTTGAATAACCTCTTGACCTCTGGATTTCAATCAATTTTATTTTTTTCTCTCTTAATTTTTTTTGAATCATTTCGACATCCAATTCATCTTGCTTTAAATCCACTTGTTCATACTCTACTCCATAAGATTTTAAAGAACTTGGATTGTTATTAAATCCAATCACTGAATCTAGCGTATCATATGGTTTTCCTGTGATACTCATCATCGTATCTCCTGGTCTTAATAAACCAAATAAAGTAACCGTCAAAGCATGGCTTCCTGAAATAAATTGTCCTCTTACCAAACTATCTTCAGCATGAAATATGGTAGCATAGATTGCTTCGATTGTATCTCTTCCAATATCCCCATAACCATAACCTGTTGTTTCTTGGAAATGCACTTCTGCTACTTTGTTTTTTTGAAATGCATTCAACACTTTTTGACTGTTTTGAAAAGCTATTTTATCGATTTTTTCAAATTCATCTTTTACTTGATTTTCAGCCTCATTTGCTAATTTTAATATTTTCTCATCTAAATTTATCATTTTTTCTTCTCCTTTTAAAAATTGGAAAAGAATATTTTTTCATTCCTTTCCAATTGCTTTTTTATTTTATATCATCTGTATAATAACTTTGTGTATCTTGATTTACTTTAAAATACTTACCTGCAAATTCTGGTTCTGTTGTACTGCTATCGATATGGTAAGATGGTGATACAACAATTTCACCTTTTTGGTTAATAACACCCCATACACCTTTTTGTTGTATACCAGCAAATCCTGCTGAACTAAAATCTGTGATACGATCATAGTTAGCCACTAATTTTACTTGACCATTTTTATCTTTAAAGCCCCATTTTCCATTTTCAACATATGGAATAACTGCTACATTTTGATACTTTGTATCTAAGGTTATTTTTTCTCCTTTTAAGCTAATATATTTCACAGCTTGTGTAGATACAAGTTTAATGTCATCCTTTTCTTCGTGCAAATCTGCATTTTCCAATGAATCGATTAAGTTCATATTGTTTTTATTATAAATTTCAACTTTCTTTCCATTTAAAATACCTGCTTGAATCAAATCACTATTTTCAATTACTTGAATAACATCGTATTGCATGTCCAATACAGAAGCTCCATTTTGATCGATTACACCCATTTTATTGTCATCACTGTAAACCGCAAAATAATGATTGCTCAAATATTTTAAATAAGCATATTTATTTTCTACAACTTCAATTCCATTTTGATTGATGACACCATATTTATTATCTCTTGTAACGGTAATACTATAATTTGGATCATCGGTTGACAAGACCATTTTGTATTTGCTATCTTTTACTACATTTCCTTGTAAATCGTATTCTATGGTATTGTTTGTCTTTTTAGCTGTTACTCGTTTTCCCTTGAATATAACATCATTGTTATCGATAGGTACCAATTGTTTTCCTTCTATATTATAAACACCATATTTTCCATCATTGCGCACACTTAATAA
>CAMCHB010000033.1 GCA_945874585.1 uncultured Clostridium sp.
CTTTTGCGCATCTTAAGTTAAAGCTCTCACCAAAGAGTGCACATTGAACGAAGTCATGTGTGTTTTGATCTGACATAAAAATTCCTTCTTTTAGGTCTATTTTAATGTCATTTATCAGAATTACAAAACATAAACACTATTGTTCTCATTTTGTTAATTATAAGAGACAGCCACATGAAATTATGTAGAGCATCCAAGAATAAAAATTGACTTCTTTGTATACAGGTCAATGAGTTTTGAAATAGGGCCGATCAGATTGATTATTGGTTCACACAGAAAATATTTGAATGAGGTGGAACTTTTGGACAAATAACGAGATTTTTTCTAAGTTGTGCGATAAGTTAATTTTTGATCTTGTACTTGGAAAATATACTATTTTGTTTGACTCAACCTTAAACGATAATAGGTATTAAATTTGAAAATTTGATATCGTGTGAATATTAATAGAATAAAAAATAATTCAAATAATGTGATGTGCATTATCATAATTTAAATAATATGATTTATAATGAAAGCTAAAATAAAAACGAAACTTATATTAATTTTATTTTCTGAGTCATATTTTATGTTGAGAAGAAAACAACTGTTTCCCAAATATAATGTTCATGTTCCTCTGTTATTAAACTGTTTTGCTAAAACATATAATAACGAAAAAGGTTCTGTGTCTTTTGGCAGGACAGTTGACAGTCATTGCAAAATAGTTGGCAACATTGCAAGTTATTTGTTATCTAATTTTTGCAAAGAAAATGTTCGATCTTTATTTCCATCTGATTCTGATCTGATTGTTGCTGTTCATGATTTAGGAAAAATATCTCCAACTTTTCAGCTGAAAATTGTCAAAGCAGTCGATAGAGATAACTGGAAAAACGATTATCCAGAGTATTCTCAATATGACATTTATCCGGAAAGTGCTTTTGGAGGTCATTCAACTGTCAGCTACGCATTTTTTGAATCTATAAATATTAGTGTTGCTGTAATCGCAGGACAACATCATGGTGAATTACATCCTTGCGCTGTTACCAAGAAAGATTCATCAGATGGTTTTGGTGGTAAAAAATGGTCAGAATTAAGAAATGAAGAATTCTCTGAACTCTGTAAGTATTTTAATAAAAATCTTGAAGAAGAACTGTCGGAATCGCAAATTTCTTTGCTTTCAGGTCTTACCTGTGTTTCTGACTGGATCGGCTCTGGTCAAATTTTTGATGATCCTAAAATAGGAAATGATCCGAATACTATTAAAAGAGCAGTCTATGAAGCTGGTTTCAGAAATTTTGATATCAAAAAAAATCTTTCCTTTGAAGATATTTTTGGTTTTCATCCTAATTCTATTCAAAAGTCATTTATTGACAAAATAGACGGTCCTGGTCTTTATATAGTTGAAGCTCCAATGGGAATTGGAAAAACTGAATTAGCATTATATGCTGCATATAAAATGCTTTTATCAGATAATGCTTCAGGAATATATTTTGCCTTACCAACACAGCTGACTTCAAATAAAATCTATGAAAGAGTTTCTTCATTTTTAAAACAGGTTGTTGATGGTGAAGATTTTGCTCACTCGCTTTTACTTCATTCAAACGCTAATCTTAAAAAAGACAAATTAGGTGCTACTGCTGCTCCGGGAAATTCATGGTTTTCCACAGCTAAGAGAGGTTTATTATATCCATTTGCTGTCGGTACGCTTGATCAGGCTCTATTGTCTGACATGAATGTTAGGCATTCTTTTGTTAGATATTTTGGTCTTGCAGGAAAGGTTGTGATCATAGATGAGGTTCATACATATGACTGCTATACAGGAACTATTCTAGATTATTTGGTTAAGGATCTAATTGAGATAGGCTGCACAGTGATAATCCTGAGTGCAACCCTTAATTCTGAAAGGCGGAGTGAACTGCTAGGAAAACAACTTCCAACTGAAGCATATCCTGTTATGTCATACGCAAAGGACAAAAGACAGTTTTATGGAGAAGTTTTCCCTGCAGAAAAACTTCAAGAAAAAGAAATCAATATAGACTTAAAAAAAGAAAAAGATTGTTTTGAAGAAGCTTTGCTTCGTGCTTCAAGTGGACAACAGGTTCTCTGGATTGAAAATACAGTTCATGATGCTCAGAAATCCTTTAAGAAGATAGCTTTTAGAGCTCTAGAACAGAATATAGAATGCGGACTTATTCATTCTCGTTTCATATCTAAAGATCGCTCTGAAAAAGAAAGTTACTGGGTGGATTTATTAGGAAAAAATTCTTCATCTAAAGAGAGAAACAAACAAGGAAGACTTCTAATAGGTACTCAGGTACTAGAACAATCTTTGGATATAGATGCCGATTTTCTTATAACAAGATTTGCTCCTACAGATATGCTTTTGCAAAGAATTGGAAGATTATGGAGGCATTCATCAACATTCAGGCCTATAGGAGCAAAACAGGAAGCTTGGATCATTGATGTTGATCTTGAAGAAGCTCTTAGATCTGAAGGTAAAATTTTTGCTAAAAGTTCTTTTGTTTATTCTCCTTATATTCTTTGCAGATCCCTAGAAGTCTGGAAACACAGTTTAGTGAATGGAAAATTGACAGTTCCTTCCGACATAAGAAATCTTATAAACAAAACTTATGCTAACAGAAAAGAGACTGACGAAAATTTACAAAAAATGTACTGCGACTTATATGATGGAACTAATGCCAGAAAAGGTATCCGCTCATTGAGAGCGCTTGCAAGAAGTACAGTCGCAACATCAGGCATTGTTTTAAGCGAAGAATCTGCAATGACCCGCTATTCAGAAATGCCTGAAGTTCGACTTCTCATTGTCAGAGACTATGTGTTGAAAGAGAACGTTACTGAACTTGAGTTATGTTCTGGTAATAAGGTAGCTATATTCAAAAAAGCAGATAAAAATGCACAGCAAACAAGAAATGTTGCTGTTGAAATAATGCTTAATACAGTTAAATGCAGAGAAAGCCTTGCACCAACGCAGTTGAGCATAAGGCGAGTGATAGAATTAGGATTAGATAATTATTTCTATGTTGGAGATAAAAAAGATCCTGAAAGGGCATCAAGAATATGTATTATGGTTCAAAAAAAATCAGGATGTCTTTATAATTTTAATGAATTTGCTGAAGACAAGTATTTTTACAAATATTCTTCAAAATTTGGTTTAGAGGTGATTAAAAGTGATGAACAATAATTCTTTTAATCTTATAGATGAAAAGTGGATCATAACTGTTGATTGTGGTCTGGTTAGTTTAAGACAGATTTTTACAGATAAATCCATAAAAAGACTAGGTGGTACAGTAATTGAAAAATTATCTGTTTTTAAGCTGTTACTTGCTATTGCACAGGCTGCTTACACTCCAGAAAATGATGACGAATGGTATAAATATACATCAGAAACAATGTCTTCAGTGATCTGTGATTACCTTGACAGATATCATGATCGTTTTTACCTTTTTTCGGAAAATCCTTTTCTTCAGTTTACTGAAATTAAAAATTTAGGAAAAAAATCCTAAAACCGTATTCAACAATTCAACCTTATGTAGCATCTGGTAATAACACTATAAGAACTCAATCCGAAGTCTCATTTCATCTAGAAAATTCTGAAATTGCAAGACTGCTTGTGGCTCAGATGAATTTTGCTTTTGGAGGTAAGCAGGTAGATAACTCTATTGTTTTGACGGATGGATACAAAAAGTCAGAATCAGGTAAGGTAGGAATTGGACTCAGTTATCTAGGTTACCTTTTCTCTTATTTCTTGGGGAAAAATCTTATTGATACCGTCCGCCTTAATCTTTTGACTAAAGAAAATGTCAAAGAAACAAATATGTTTCCTTCTGGAATTGGAGTTGCACCATGGGAAAAATTGCCAAAAGGTGAGGATGATGAGATTGCAAGAACTTATAAAGGCAGTCTTTTATCTCGTCTCGTAAGTCTTGGAAGATTTACCCTGATGGAAAAAGATGGATTGTATCTGACAGAAGGTCTTTTGTACCAGGATCATAAAGATGGAGTTGGTGACCCAGCCATAACTATGGATAAATCAAAAAAGGATATAAAAGTAATATGGGCAGACCCCGAAAAAAAAACTTGGCGTTCTTTTCCATCAATTTTGTCTTTTATCACTCTGACAGACAAGAACATTATATGTTATCAGCTTTACCTGTGCAGAAAAAGGTTTATTTCGTATAAAGGACTATCCGGGATTTGGTCTTGCGGACAGAAAGTATCGAGCAATTCAGGTGAGTTCAGAGTATCTGGACGCGATGAAGGAGTTGACAGTGTGGTCTTTTTTGATAGTGCAGATATTTTATCTGACAGTTGGTATGACATGTATTCAAGAGAAATTAGCTCCCTTGAAAAACTTGCATATGCATTGCAAAAATCAATTGAGGGGTATTTAGATGATTTAAACAAGAGTAAAGAGTCTGCAAAACAATCTATGAGAGGATTTTGGGAATGTATTGAACCATTCTCTGATGATATTGCAAACTATTGTGCTGATTCAGATCAGACAAGAAGAAAAAATCTAAGAAGACTTTTTTCTCAAATTGCAGTTCAGTGTTATGACGGTGCCTGTTCATGTGAAACAGCAAATCAATTTTGTGCCTGGTCAGAACACCGGCTTTCAACATATAAATATGAGCATGAAGGAGAATAAAAGTGACTCAAAAAGAAAGAAATAGTAGTTTTGTACAGTTTATCTGCAATTTATGCTCTCAAGACAAAGGATTAGCTGCTCATTTTAGGAGAGCGGATATGAAAACGGCAAATCCAGAAGTTATGACTACTCTTGTAAGGTTTGGTTTGGACATAACTAAAGATTCAGAATTTTTACCTTTTTGTTTAGTTGTGGCAGCTATTTCCAGAGATAAAAAATATGTAAATGGTTCATGTCCTTTTGCAAAAGCACTTGGAGCAGCTGAAAAAAATAATGTAACTAGCGATAAAAAGAATGATTCAAGGTTACGTAGGTTATTAGCTTGCGAGTCCTTAAAAGATATTTCATTGATATTAAGGCCAATTATGATGTTTGTTCAAAGCAGGCAACAGGAATGTCTTAATTATGTTGAACTGTTGGACGATTTATGCTCATTCAGATATGAGGATAGTCGGGAAAGAGTGAAAAGAAAGTGGGTGGTCCAGTTTTATTCTTCAGACAGTCAACAGCCTGAGAGGACAGATATATGACACATTATTTGACTCAGATTCTGATAACACCAGAGGTCATAGTAAAAGAAAGAGTAAGTGATTCTTATTCAATTCACAGAGTAGTATACGATCAGTTTGAGAAAAAAATTACTGAAAGTGACGAGATAAGACCTCTGCCTTTATGGGAAGAAAGTACAGAAGGAAATTTAAAAAAGATAGTCATCCTTTCAGCTGAAAAACCAATAGTTTCTGATGATGCTGTTTCACGCCATCTCACTTGTATTAGTTTTCCTGAAAAAATTTTTGAAAGTAAACATCATATTTTCAAAATAACAGTAAATCCGGTCATAAAAACAAATGGAAAGCAGGTGCCAATCAGAAACAGAGCAAATATAGCTGAATGGTTCTGTAAAAGAAGTGAAAACCATGGATTTAAGGTTAAAAAGGAAAGTTTAGTTGTGGATAGTGTGCATGCTGATATTTTTTCAAAGAAGGGGCATAAGGTAACTATTTGTAAAGCAAAAATCACAGGTGAACTTGAGGTAACTGATCTTAGCAAGTTCAGACAAGCAGTTTTCAAGGGAATTGGAAGAGAAAAAAGCTTTGGTTGTGGCTTGTTGCTTGTAATTCCAAAGGTTGAGTTTTGATAGAAATTTTTTTAAATATCAAAGGATATTATTATGAATAAGTTAAATAATTTAAAGATTGAATTCCATATTTTACAGTCATTCCCTGTAAGCTGTTTAAACCGTGACGATGTCGGTTCTCCAAAAAGCGCCATGATCGGAGGAGTAAATCGTGCAAGAGTAAGCTCTCAATGCTGGAAAAGGCAGGTACGACAGGTAATGCATGATTTAGGTGTAAAGTTAGGTACCAGAACAAAGAATTTGGCTTCACTCTTACAGAGAATTATGCAAGATCAAGGAGCAACTGAAGAGCAGAGCAAAGATTGTGCTGAAAAAATATCTAAATTGATATCGGACGATACGCTAATTTTTATATCAGATCATGAGTTATCAGTCCTTGCTGATAAGGCAAGGTCAAAAGGTTATATTTTAAAAGATAAAGAAGAGTCTAAAAAGGAAAGTACAAAAGGAACAAAAAAAGATAAAAATGACCAATTTTCAAAAGAGGTCAAGGCACTATTAAAGAATAATGAAAATACTGATGCACTTGATATAGCACTTTTTGGAAGAATGGTTGCAAAAGCTCCTTATATGAATGTAGAAGCTGCGTCTTCATTTAGTCATGCTATTTCAACCCATGCAGTTACAACAGACGTGGATTATTTCACTGCTTTGGATGACCTTTCAAAGGATGAAAATGGAGCAGCTCATTTAGGAACTGCTGAATTCAATTCTGCAACATATTACCGATATGTATGCCTTGATTTGGGAATCCTTGCACATAATCTTGGTTTGGAAAATATACATGATGATCTGGATTCTATAAAAAAGGCTGTTGAAACTTTTGTTAAAGCTTTAGTAATAGCTGTCCCTACAGCAAGACAAAATACCATGTCATCTTCATCTGTATGGGATTATGCAAAAATCCTGGTAAGAGAAGGTCAACCTTTACAAATGACTTTTGAGAAACCTGTTAGAGCTAAAGGTGAGGGGTATCTGAAACCAAGCATTGAAGCTCTAAATGAGCAACTAAAGTCAAAACAAAAATTACTTGGCTCTCTTTATTCATATAAAGCTGAATTAGAGTGGGGAATAAATGCAGATTATTCTGTAGATGATCTTATTTCTGGCATAGAAGGTGCTTTGTAAAAGATGAGCTATGTTCTTATGTGGCTTGAAGGTCCACTCCAAAGTTGGGGAGTGAACTCAAAGTATGGAAGACGCGATACTCTCCAATTCCCAACAAAATCTGGAATATTAGGAATAATTCTATGTGCAATGGGAAAGGGGGGAGAGCAGAAAGAACTGCTATCGTCTCTTTCTTGTACTGATTTGCAGGTAGACTGTTTCACCTCAGAATCATATAAACTATCTATGACATTAGAAGATTTTCATATGGTTGGAGCTAATTTTGATGAATCCGATCCATGGGAAACTTTATTTGTCCCAAAAAAATCTGATGGGAAAAAATCTACAATTGGCGGTAAAAAGTTAACCTATAGATATTACATTCAAAATATGGCTTTTGCAGTGTATTTAGAAGTTCAAGATGTATTAGTCAATGAGGTCTGTGAGTCTTTAAAAAATCCTGTTTGGCCAATATTTTTAGGAAGAAAAAGCTGTGTTCCATCGGAACTCATTTTTCAGGGAAAGTTCTCTTCAAAAGATGAATGCATTCGAACAGCAAATAACATTGCATATGGAAAAGAAAGAATAAAATCTTTTAGTGTTTTACAGGAAGACGACTCAACAAAAGGAGATGTTCTGTCTCTGTCGGATGTCCCAGTCCAATTTGGGGAACATAAAAAATATAAAGAAAGATATGTGACCATTGTAAAGGCTGAAGAAAATGCAGGGAATATTTCTTAAGGTTTCAAGGGAACTTATTCCTCAGGTAAAGGACAAATACCCTTTTGTTTATCTAGAACACGGTCGCCTTGAAATTGATGACAGCAGTGTAAAGTGGATAGAAGCAACTGGGCATGTAATTAGTATTCCGTGCGCAACTGTGAATACTATTCTTTTGGGGCCAGGAACTTCAGTTACCCATGCTGCCATAAAAAGTATGTCTGAATCAAATTGTACTGTTTGCTGGATCGGTTCAGACTCTCTTTTGTACTATGCAACAGGTGAGACTCCGACAGCAAATACATACAATCTGAAAAAACAGATATCACTATATTCAAACTCCAAAAAAAAGCTAGAAACTGCAAGAACATTGTTTTCATTCAGATTTCCAAAGCTTGAACTAAAAGAAAAATCTTTATCAGAAATGATGGGCATGGAAGGGTATAGGGTAAAAGAGTTATACAAAAAAGTTGCAGAAAAATACGAAATTCCTTGGGACGGAAGAAACTACATCCCAGGGAAAATAAATCTTAGTGATACAACCAATAAGATCCTCACCTGCTGTAATGTTGCTTTGTATGGAATACTTTTATCTGTAGTTCATGCATTAGGTTTTTCTCCAAGAATTGGTTTTATCCATTCAGGTTGTCCTTTACCTTTTGTTTATGACATAGCAGATCTGTATAAACCTGAAGTTTCTATTGATTTAGCATTTAAACTGACAAAAGAAATGGGAGGTGAATACATAAAAGATGTAGTGGCAGATGCTTTTAGAGAAAGGATATGTAATAACAACATTTTAGAAAGATCAGTAAAAGATATTGGAAAAATAATGGGAGTAAGTTAAAAATGGTTGTCGTAGTTGCTGATCAGATACCTGATGCGGTTAGAGGAAAAATGAAACTATGGTTTATTGAATTAAATCCAAATGTTTTTGTTTCTGGAATCAATGATCATGTAGCCAAAAAGGTTGTAAATTACCTTTTTTCTAAATCTCCTTTTCTTTCAGCAATGACATTGGTTATCAGCACAAGTGAAGCACCTGGATATAAAATATTCTCTTTAGGAAATCCAAAGAAAAAAGTGGTAGAGATAAGTGGTCTTCAGTTAATTACAAATAGATTGCTGTGATATAAAAGTTCTTTAAAAATTTGTATGTAAATCATAATGTTATAAAAAATCAGTCTTTTCTAATATCTTGATATATAACATTATTTTTGTTAAGTGTCTTCCCCACGTTGTGGGGATGTTTCTTATGTTTTAGCTGATTTCGGTGTTGGCTATCCGTCTTCCCCACGTTGTGGGGATGTTTCCTGTATCATAGTTGTACATCTGTATTTTGCTGAGTCTTCCCCACGTTGTGGGGATGTTTCTTTCCCAGCCTTTTCTATCTTCATAAATGATCGGTCTTCCCCACGTTGTGGGGATGTTTCCGCTGATATAGTCTGCATAAGTGAGTGGTATCTGTCTTCCCCACGTTGTGGGGATGTTTCTAAATTCCAGTTGCATTTTTTATCTGTAAAGTAGTCTTCCCCACGTTGTGGGGATGTTTCCATCAATCTTACCATCCTTATCCAGAGTAGAAGGTCTTCCCCACGTTGTGGGGATGTTTCTTATCTACTTTCTTTACGAATGCTAATAGGTTAGTCTTCCCCACGTTGTGGGGATGTTTCTTAGGAGTATCAGGTCTAAAGCGTGTGCTCATAGTCTTCCCCACGTTGTGGGGATGTTTCCTTAAAGAAAGACAAAAAGCGCAAGTGGAAAAAGTCTTCCCCACGTTGTGGGGATGTTTCCTAATGACTTGCTATTGTACAGCTCTTGTAGTTGTCTTCCCCACGTTGTGGGGATGTTTCCAAAATGATTTTCTTTTCTCTACCTGAAAGAAGGTCTTCCCCACGTTGTGGGGATGTTTCTGTAAATCACCCATCTCATTATGCTGGTAAGGTGTCTTCCCCACGTTGTGGGGATGTTTCTGATTAAACACATACCACAGCTAAGTCGTGCAAGTCTTCCCCACGTTGTGGGGATGTTTCTGGGAACACCTAGAATTTACTTCAAATATGCTGGTCTTCCCCACGTTGTGGGGATGTTTCTATTAACACCGATTATGGTGCTAAAGATCCAGGTCTTCCCCACGTTGTGGGGATGTTTCTCTGACGATGCTTTACAGCAAGAAGCTAATCAAGTCTTCCCCACGTTGTGGGGATGTTTCCGAGGTTTATTTTTATCTTCGTTAGGTAAAGCAGTCTTCCCCACGTTGTGGGGATGTTTCTGAATGACCCTGAAATCGGCGGTCAAAATTTTGGTCTTCCCCACGTTGTGGGGATGTTTCTGGAGATATTTCAAAATGGAATGTTTCTAATGTGTCTTCCCCACGTTGTGGGGATGTTTCTTATAGATTGAAAATGCCCTTAACAGGAACTTTACTTTCCCCTCAAAGTGGGGGGGGGAGTATTTCTCTACGAGAGTAGAAATTCTAAAGTACCTTAACTCATTTTCCACATTGTTTGGCTGAACATAACAGTTCTTTATGTTTTTGCCTTGTTATAATTAATTTAAGCACGGATTTCATATTTTAAGAGTTGTCATGTAAAATACATCATTAATTTAATTTTTAGCTTTTAGAACTAGAAAACATATGACTGAGAAGTTACAGAAAATTTTATCCCGCGCTGGAATTGCTTCACGTAG
>CAMCHB010000034.1 GCA_945874585.1 uncultured Clostridium sp.
GATAACACTGTAAACAATGAAATAGGCGAAAATAATAAAGAAAATCCAAACGACAAAACGATTAGAAATAAAAAAGAAACGTCTAATAATGATAACGGAGGCAAGTTCAGAAAACATTATAAATCTATAATGGAAAGCGATTTACCAGAAGAAACGCGAAAAATTGCAAAGAAGCTTTTGGGTACAGATACATATGAGCCAAGTAGCAATCAAAAAATAATAGAAGAGGCGGACAATAGTATAGCAACAATTGGAGCTGATGAGAGTGCAAAAAATATTGCTTTAAAATTATACAATAATGATAAACTTACTGCTAATGATATAGCAGTTGGCGAGAGATTGATTCAATATTACTCTAAAACAGGAGAGTGGGAAAAGGCACAAGATACAATTCAAAATGTTGCTATGGCTGGTACAGAGCTTGGACAGGCTGTCCAGGCTTTTTCTCTTATTCATAAACAAACACCAATAGGTCAAGTTGTTGCGATGAAAAAATTCGTAGAAAAACAAAACAAGAACATAGATAAAAAGACAAAAGGAAAAGGAAAGAAATTTGACTTAACCGATGACATGGTTCAAAAAATCTTAAATTCTGATCCAGATCACTTGGAAGATACAATAGATGAAGTATCAAGAGAACTAGGGCAACAAGTACCTAAAACATTGATTCAAAAATTAGATAGCTGGAGATATTTCTCAATGTTGTTCAACGCAAGGACGCATATTCGTAACATCCTTGGCAATCCAGCCAACAAAGAGACGAAAGAATTTGCAAAAGCAGATTTTGCAAATGTCAAAGATATTATAACGAATGAAAGTAAATTTGACTCAAGAAATCTTATTCAAAAATATCAAAGAACATTTAAAGTGGTTCAAAAGAGAAGAAAGTTCTTAAATATATCAACAATATGAATATATCAACTAACCAAAAGTTAGCTCTGTTTGGAACACAATTTGCATTATCAACAAGTCAAAAGACACAATTGATAAATTATATATCAACAACAGTATCTCACAACGATTTAACTGATGTTATAAAAAAATACAAAAAGCAAAATTACAAAATAGATTCGAATGGCAATGTTACATATTAGCGTTACCATTTAAAAAGGAGGTAAAAATGGATTTAAGTTTTACGAGAGGCGATACTCAATTTATTCGTTTCCAATTAAAGAGTATTGATGGAAACCCAATAGATCTGGCAGATATGGCAGTTTTGTATTTCACTGTAAAGCAAAATTCAAACAGTAAAAAAAGACTTTTTCAAAAAAAATACCCTAACGAAATTCAATATTCGGGAGGGTATTATTATTTTGTTATTGAATCCGAAGACACAAGTTCAATGCCTTATGGTACATATGTATATGACATTGAAATGAAAAGCGGTAAATATGTTAAAACTTTAGGGTCTGGGACTTTAACTTTATTGGACGAAACAACATTTAGGAGTGATGAGATATGATTCAAATTACAGATCTTGAACAAATTTTTTATCCTTTTATCAAGGGCGACAAAGGTGATAAGGGAGAAAAAGGCGACAATGGTTCTTCAGTAACGCAGGAACAATTAAGTGCAATAAAGCTTGAAATAAAGTCTGAAATAAAGCTTGAAACATTAAAAGAAGAAAATCCAATTGGGCATATTAGAATGGAAACAACAAACACCAACCCAGCAACATATTTAGGGTTTGGAACGTGGATATCGTGGGGGCTGGTAAAGTTCCAGTCGGTGTTGACACAGCAGATACAGACTTTGCAACAGTAGAAAAAACTGCGTGCTATATGTGGAAAAGAATAGAGTAGGAGGGAATTATATGGAAAAACCATTGATTGAATGTTTAAAAGAAAGAGATTGGAAAAGCAATGAACGATGCCAGCGAGGTATCAGGACAAAGTGGAGCTGTGTATTTGGCTAAAAGATTTGCTAGTCAATATAACTATACAAGTGTAACCAGTACCTTAACTTATGGATGTGAGTGGGATGCCATGTGTCGATATATAGGAGATAGTCAAAGAACAACTCCTAAAAAATCTGCACCAGAACTTACTGGAAGTGTAGCATCCGATGTATCCAAAAACATATATGATTTAGCAGGAAATTGTCATGAATGGACCATGGAGGCCGAAAATCCGAAATATCGTGTGAGACGCGGAGGAAGTTACGATTATGCCGCTCCAGTTAGACATCGCTACCACAGCGTTCCGACTTACTACACCGACGATATTTCGTTCAGGCCCGCACTTTATATAAAGTAACCTTGAACACTGATAGCGATACAGTGTAGAGGATAGTGCATAAAGAATAAAAGAGGTATATTAGCAGGTTCGTATGAAGAGCGAATCGTGAGATACGCGAAAAAGACAAAAGATAGTGGATAATATGACGTGTAAGTTAATCTTTTCACAAAACAAAAATGAAAGAAAATTTTTTGAAAATTACCTTGCCAAAAAAGATAAAATGCATTACAATAAATCATGTTAATGAAGAGGATTAGTCATCCTATCATTTTAAATGAAGGAGGAATTGAATATGAAAAAAGAATTAAAAGGAACTAAAACAGAACAAAATTTAAGAGAGGCTTTTGCAGGAGAATCACAAGCAAGAAACAAATATACTTTTTTTGCTTCTAAAGCTAGAAAAGACGGATACGAGCAAATTGCAGCTATCTTCGAAGAAACAGCTCAAAATGAAAAGGAACATGCCAAATTATGGTTCAAATTATTAGAAGGTGGAGATTTAAAATCAACCGTAGAAAATTTAGAGTCTGCTGCTAAAGGAGAAAATTTTGAATGGACAGATATGTATGACAGAATGGCAAAAGAAGCAAAAGAGGAAGGCTTTGATGATATTGCTTTCTTATTTGAAGAAGTAGGAAAAATTGAAAAAGAGCATGAAGCACGCTATCAAAAATTGATTGAAAATATCAAAGATGGTTTGGTATTTAGCCGTGATGGTGATCGCATTTGGAAATGCAGAAATTGTGGCCATATTGTAGTAGGGAAATATGCTCCAGAAGTATGCCCTGTTTGCAAACATCCAAAATCATTCTTTGAAATAAAAGCTGAAAATTATTAAAAAATAATAACAGAGGAATCCATTCGAAATAAAAGAGTGGATTCTTTTTTATATAATAGGAGAGTAATACTTCCCTATTATATAAAAACTTCAATCGCTAGCCCTTTGAGATTTTCTCCTTTTAGTCGAAAACTCAAATCGGGCGAGAACAAATCAAAAAAATTTTCAATTTTTCTTATTTGTTCCATTTCTGAAACGATCCCTCTAGGTTTCTTTTGGTTATGACTTGATTTCAATTTTTATCTGTTATATAATTTATCCAGATTTAACGTAAGAAAGGGTTGTGAAAAAATGAAAAAACCTGAATTACTAGCACCTGCAGGGTCTTTTAAAAAAGCCAAAACCGCTTTTTTGTATGGAGCAGATGCTATTTATTGTGGAACATCTTCTTTGTCATTGCGAACAAGGGCAGAAATGGATGATTCAGATTTGGCTAACACGATTCGCTATGCACATGAACATGGAAAAAAAGTATATGTTGCTTTAAATATATTTCCTTGGGATACCGATTATGCTGAAGTCAAAAAACAGGCACAAATGCTGAACGAATTAAATGCGGATGGGGTCATTGTTTCAGATGGTGGTGTATTAGAACTTGTCAAACAAGTAGCACCAGATGTTGACATTCATATTAGTACACAGGCCAATACTGTTAGTTTACAAGCAAGCCGTTTTTGGTATCACAATGGAGCAAAAAGAGTGATTTTAGGAAGAGAATTAAATAAGGAGCAAATTCGCTACATTACTGAGAATAAGCCAACTGGAATGGAAATTGAAATCTTCATTCATGGAGCCATTTGTTTTGGCTATTCTGGTCGTTGTTTCCTAAGCGATTTTCTAGCATGCCGAAGTGCTAATTTAGGAGACTGTGCTCAAAGTTGTCGCTGGCAATACAATGTTTATGTAGAAGAAAGTAATAAACCAGGTAATTTAATGCCAGTGGAAGGCGACGAAAAGGGAACCTATATTTTTTCTTCCAAAGATTTGTGCTTGATGCGACAAATACCAGAATTGATGCATTTGGGAGTAGATAGCCTAAAAATAGAAGGACGTTTAAAAACCGATTATTATTTGGCAACAGTAGTTAATGCTTATCGTCATGCTATAGATGATTATGAGAGCAATCCAAACCAATTTGATCCAGAAATTTATATGAAGGAATTGGAGAAAACAAAAACAAGAGGTTTAACCACTTTTTATTTTGAAGATCGTGCCAATAAAGATTTTCAAGATTATTCAGGCAATCAATACAATAACAATTATGAATTTGGAGGTATTGTGGTTGGAATGGATAAGCAACAAAAAATTATTTTGGAAATAAAAAATAAATTGCAAAAGGGCGACGAAATGGAAATTATTTTGCCTGACAAAATCCAACCATATGTCTTTCACATTGAACAATTATGGGATATTGAAACAGACGAACCAATTGATTATGTAAATCCAGGAAGAGCCAACCAAAAAGTAAAATTGAAATTACCAATTCCAGTTGAAGAAGGTTATATTATTCGTAGGAAGAAAACGAAATAGGAGTGCAAAATGCAAAAAGTATTTGTAGAAAAAGGACAAGTAAATTTTGAAACCAATGAAATAGAAATTCAGGGAGAAGCATATAATCATATCAAAAACGTTTTGCGATTTCGTGTCAATGATTCTCTTAAAATTGGAATCAAAGATAGTCAAAAGACGTATTTAGCAACCTTGCAAAAAATTGATTCGGATAAATTGATTTGCCATCTTGAAAAAGTCTATGAAGAGTCTACAGAATCTCCACTACAAATCGATTTATATCAAGGCTTACCAAAAGGTGACAAGATGGAATCGATTATACAAAAATGCACAGAGCTTGGTATCCATCATATTATTCCAGTGGAAATGAAACGATGTGTGGTAAAATTAAATCGCAAGGATGCAGAAAAGAAAAAATTACGTTGGAATAAAATTGCTGAAGCAGCAGCTATGCAATCTCAAAGAGATCAGATACCAGAGGTAGAAAATAAAATAAATGGAAAAGAGCTCGAAACAAAAATAAAAAATTACGATATGGTATTTGTGGCTTATGAAGGTGAAAAGACGCAATATTTAAAACCCTTGATTCAGCAAAGACAAATGCAAAAAATTGCTATTGTGGTAGGACCAGAAGGCGGACTGGAAGAAACGGAAGTCGATTGCCTAAAACAAGCACGGTGCTAAAATAATTAGTTTGGGAAAACGCATTTTAAGAACGGAAACAGCACCGATTGCTTTAACTGCCATCTTAATGTACGAATTAGGAGATATAGGAGGAGAAAAATAAATGAGTGATATTGAAAGCGATGTAGAGCTAGAATTAAAAAATAAAAAAACACTTCCACAGAACATAAAAAATACGATATATGATAAGATATTTCGTAATGTTATGATTGCGATTGTGGTTGTGATTTATTTCGCTTTTTTAAATTTGGGGTATCGTAATATTGAACCAAGTGTTTTTGCAACTGATTTAAAAGTATTTAGCTTTGCTGTTTTAGGTTTATCTATTTTGCTATTAGAACGAGGCTATAAAAAAGATAAAGAAGGAATTTTCTTAAATGGACTAGAAACTTTTGCCATTTCCTTTATTACTTTACTGATGACACATACGTATTTTTTCGCGAGTGAAAGAACCAGGGATTTGGTTAGTTTATCTTTCCTTTATATAGCCATTTATTATATGATAAAATCACTGATTATTTATGGGAAAGAAGTACATCGCTTCCGCAAACAGATAAGTGATGTGCGCGATATCGTTGGAAGATAGAAGGAGATGAGGTAAAATGAAAAGTATGACAGGCTATGGACACCAGGTTAATGACTACGAACAAAGAAGATATACAGTTGAAATAAGAACCGTTAATCATAAGTACCATGATATTTCCTTAAAAATGAGCCGTAATATCAGTTATTTAGAGTGTAAAGTACGAAACAAACTGAAAGATACAATCCAACGAGGCAAAATTGATGTTTCCATTACAATGGAAGATATGGGAGAGGCACCAATATGCTTTAACCAAAATGTTGTCAAAGGTTATATACAAGCAATGCTTGATTTACAAGAAGATAATAACATTGATATTACCATCAACATGGCTGATATTCTAGCTTTACCAGATGTTTTAAAAAAGGAAAAGCAGGAGGAAGATCCACAAATTGAAAAAGAAGTAATGGAAACACTGGAACAGGCTTTACAAAAACTAATTCAAATGCGAGCAACAGAAGGAGAAAAAATACAGGAGGATTTAAAACAAAGAGTTCAGAAAATTCAGGGCTATATAGAAGAAATATCTACAAATTCTACTGGACTTGTGGAGGAATATGTAGTAAAATTAAGAAGAAGAATAAAAGAACTATTGCAAGAAGAAAATATAGATGAAAATAGAATTTTAATGGAGACGGTTATTTTTGCTGATAAATCTTCTATTGAAGAGGAACTTACTCGTTTACGTAGTCATATAGCACAATTTTGTGAGATGTTGAAAGAAGATCATATTGGTAAAAAGATGGATTTCCTAATTCAGGAAATGAACCGCGAAGTTAATACCATTGCCTCAAAAGCTAATTGCCTAAACATCACAAAATTAGTGGTGGAAACGAAAAATGAATTAGAAAATATAAGAGAGCAAGTTCAAAACATTGAATAACAGCATACAATAGAAAGCTTTACAGGTTTGCTCGATAGGAGGTTTTTATGCAACTAATCAATATTGGATTTGGGAACATTGTTTCAGCAGAACGAATCATTGCTATTGTAAGTCCTGAATCGGCACCAATTAAAAGAATTGTTCAAGAAGCCAAAGAAAATAAAACAGCAGTAGATGCAACTTATGGAAGAAGAACAAGAGCTGTTATTATTATGGATTCTGGACATGTTATTTTATCGGCTGTTCAACCAGAAACAGTAGCCGGAAGATTTGGAAAAGAAGATTAAAAAGAAAGAAGGAATGTTAAAATGATGGTAAAACCAGCTGTTACAGAGTTATTAAAAATTGTTAACAATCGTTACGAATTGGTGATTGCAACAGCAAAAAGAGCTAGACAAATCGCTGCAGGAAGTGAACCACTTACAGATGTACAAGAAAAGTCACCAGTTACATTAGCAGTCAATGAAATTGCGGAAGGTAAGGTGAAAATTTTATGTTAGTTATATTGTCAGGAGTTTCAGGAGCAGGAAAAGATACAATCAAAAGAGAACTAATTAAAAGAATGGAAAATGTTACAACAGTTGCATCTTATACGGACCGACCAAAAAGACCAGGAGACTCAGCTACACAATATAACTATGTGTCAAAAGAAGAGTTCGAAAAAATGATTGCTCAGGATGAATTATACGAATATTCTGTTCATCATAATCATTATTATGGTACTTCTAAAAAATTATTAAACGAAACCATTCAAGATGGAAAGATTATTGTAAAAGATATCGATGTAAATGGAACCGAAAATTTAGTAAAATTATTTAAACAAGATGTGAAGGTTGTTACCATTTACTTGCGTGTTCCAAAAGAGATACTAAAACATCGTTTAGAGAACAGAGTGGACAAGCCAGATTTTAAAGAAATCACATTACGTTTAAATCGATTTGATTATGAGGAATCTAAAATAGGAAATTATGATTATGTCATAAAAAATAATGATTTAGAAAAAACAGTTCAAATTATTATGGCTATTATTCAAAATGAGTATAAATTAGGAAATTATACAGAATTTTAAAATAGAAAGTGAAGGTACGCCAAAGTGCGTGCTTTTTTTATTGAAAAAGGAGAAGAAAAAAATGGACAAAATTTTTGCCGATTTACACATTCATATTGGAAGGAGCAATCAAAATCATCCCATTAAGATTACAGCATCTCGTACTTTGAATTTCGCTAATATTGCACAAGAATGTGCGCAACGTAAAGGAATTCAAATGGCTGGCATTATCGATTGTGCTTCTCCCTATGTAATAGAAGACATTGAAGAATTTTTAAAACAAGGAGAAGCTTGTGAGATCGATAAGGGAGGCATTATTTATCAGAATAAAGTTTGCCTTCTATTGGGAAGTGAAATTGAGACATCTGAAACAAGAGAAGATGGAAACAAGGGAAGTGCTCATAATTTATGCTATTTCCCTAAACTGAAAGATATCAAAGCTTTTTCACAGGAGATGAGCCATCATATCAGAAATATAACGCTTAGTTCGCAAAGAGCGGACATTTCTGCTTACCAATTATTGGATATTGTAGAAAAATATCATGGAATTTTAATACCTGCACATGCTTTTACACCACACAAAAGCTTTTATGGTAATTGCACCGATCGTTTGCAGAAAATTTTTCGTGAAAAATATGATCGCATTCCTGCAATAGAGCTTGGCTTGAGTGCTGATACAGAACTTGCTGATCATATTTCAGAGCTGGCAGACAAAACATTTTTAACCAATTCAGATGCTCATTCTTTGCCTCGTATTGGACGAGAGTACAATCAAATGCAAGTAGAAGATATCAATTACCAAGAATTTTTATATGCAATTCAAAGAAAAAATGGAAGAAAAATTGTGGCAAATTACGGAATGGACCCAAAACTTGGAAAATATCACCGAACTTATTGTGAGGATTGCAAAAAAAATATTGTGGATACTCTTCCGGCAACAACATGTCCTGATTGCGATAGCCGTCATATAACAATGGGCGTTTTAGATCGTATTATAACCATTCAGGATGAAGAGACTGCAAAAAGCCCAAAACATAGACCACCATATATTTATCAAATTCCTTTAACTTATATTCCTGGAGTAGGACCAAAAGTTCTAGAAAAATTATTAAAAAGCTTTCAGACGGAAATGAATGTTTTGCATGAAGTTTCCTATGATGACTTGGTGGCTGTTGTTGGAGAAAAAATTGCTACCAATATTGAAAAAGCACGAAAAGGAGAGATAAGAATACAAGCCGGTGGCGGAGGCGTTTATGGGAAAATAACAGAGTAACCAGTTCTAAAACAGGTTTTATGACATAGATATTATGTAGGATTGATAGGGAGGTTACCAAAGCATGAAAAGACGCGTAGAGGAGAAAAAGAAATCCAACATAATTGTGATACATGTCAAAAACAACTGGAAAGCCTATACAACAGTTGCTATTGCATTCCTGATTGGAATTTTGGGCGGTGTTATTTTACTGAATCAATCAGATGTTACCAAGCAAAATAATTTGAAACAATACATACAAAATTTTGTTGAGCATTTACATGCAGGAGAGGAAGTTAACAAAACAGAATTACTGAAACAAGTAACAAAAAGAAATTTCCTTTTCTTTTTGTTTATGTGGCTGGCAGGTTCTACTGTGATTGGCATCCCCATTGTTTATGCTCTGGTTGCCTATCAGGGATTCTGCTTAAGTTACACGATTTCAGTTGTGATAGCAACTTTGGGGGCAAGCAAGGGAATCCTATTTACTTTAGCATCTGTTTTACCACAAAATCTGATTTATATACCATGTCTATTCGCATTAGCGGTAAGTGGTATAAAATTTTACCAATCGGTTGTAAAAAATAGAAAAATGGAACAGATAAAAGATGAAATTTTTCGCCATGTGTCTTTTTCAACTTTAGTTGGTATCATTTGGCTATTAGGTGGTGCACTAGAAACCTATATTTCAAGCGGAATTCTTTTACAAATTGAGAAATATATCTAGGCAAGAAAAAATCTAGGGAAAAAAATCAGAAAAACTTGCAAAAAGACTTTACTTTTTTTTACTGTTTTGATATAACATATATAGTTTAT
>CAMCHB010000035.1 GCA_945874585.1 uncultured Clostridium sp.
CTCGTGGGCTCGGAGATGTGTATAAGAGACAGGATCTAGACTATATGCCAATGGGCACTACTACCACTTGCCAAATTGAACTTAGCAAATTATTTTCCAATGGATTTCATTCCAATTATGGCTTTTTAAAAGAACCACAGGACATTACAGCTTACAGCGATTGGGCTACTATGATTATTCAGCTAAATCAAAATGATCAACATGGTGGTCAAAGCATTCCAGCTTTTGATTTTGATATGGCACCTGGTGTTCTAAAAACA
Source organism: uncultured Clostridium sp. (assembly GCA_945874585.1). Taxonomy (GTDB): domain Bacteria; phylum Bacillota; class Clostridia; order TANB77; family CAG-508; genus CAMCHB01. The sequence continues at coordinate 261 of CAMCHB010000035.1, forward strand.
TTTAAGACCCAATTTCAAAACGATTTATTCAATTTATTGGCTTATAGCAATTTCGAAAAATTTGTGGCCATCAATAGTATTGAGCGTGAAATCAACAAATTAAATTCCATAGACTTTGATATTTCCCTCTTTTATAAATATTCTCGTAATGCGGAAGAAGTGGAAAGATTGTTTCGCTATGCCTATGATTCTGCCTATCGCAAAACCAATCAATTGACTTATCAGGCAATGGAGAGTTTTCTGGATCGTATGAATACGATGCACTCTCGAGCTGGTGCTCAAGTACCTTTTTCAACTGTCAATTTTGGAACAGATACTTCTCCAGAAGGTCGTATGATTACCAAAAACTTTTTGCTAGCAGCTCAACATGGTCTTGGCAAAAAAGAACCTGCTATTTACCCAGTTTCTATTTTCAAAGTAAAGGACGGTATCAATTATCAACCCAGTGATCCAAACTACGATTTGTTTCAATTGGCTTGCCGCGTTTCAGCCAAACGATTGCTACCAAACTTTTCATTTTTAGATGCTACTTTTAATCGTGCCTTTCTACAAGAAGGTAATACCAATACCGAAATTGCTTACGTTGGCTGTGGTACCCGTGTCATCGATAATTTTGTATCCCAAGATAAATCCGTTGTTGGCAGTCGTGGCAACTTGTCTTTTACCAGTATCAATTTGCCACGTTTAGGAATTAAGCACGGCAAATATGGCTGTGTTAAAACGGATTTGGAAGGATTTTTTCAAGACTTAGAAGGGAAAATGGAATTTGTCAAAAACCAATTAGTCGACCGCTTCGAAATCCAAGGCAACAAACATGTATATAATTTTCCAACCTTGATGGGCAATTCTGTTTGGATGGATTCTGAAAAATTAAAACCAGAAGACAAAATACGTAAGGTTTTAAAGCAAGGAACTCTTAGTATTGGATTTATTGGTCTTGCCGAATGCTTAAAAGCACTAACTGGAAAACATCATGGAGAAAGTAGCAAATCACAAGAACTTGGACTTAAAATCATTCAATTTATGCGTCAAAAAACAGATGAATTTTCTCAAAAATATAATTTAAATTTCACCCTGATTGCTACTCCTGCTGAAAATTTATCTGGTCGTTTTACCAGCATCGATCAGGCTATTTTCGGTAGCATTCCAGGGGTAACAGACCGCGACTACTATACCAATTCTTTTCATATACCTGTATATTTTGATATTTCTGTCCAGAAAAAAATTCAACTAGAGGCACCTTATCATGCCCTAACCAATGGTGGTCATTTTACTTATGTTGAATTAGAAGATGATGTCTTCGATAATGAAGAAAATTTTGAAAAAGTAATTCGACTCATGAAAGAATCTAATATCGGTTATGGATCCGTTAATCATGGAATCGACCGTGATCCAGTTTGTGGTTATGTTGGTATCATCCATGATATTTGTCCTGGATGTGGTCGAAAAGAAACAACAGCCAGTCCTTTTGAAAGAATTCGAAAAATCACTTCCTATTTAGTAGGAAATACCAATTGCTGGTGCAATCCAAAACTTGCAGAATTAAACGATCGTATTCCAAATAAATTTGAAGATGATGGATAATGATTGTAGCTTTTTCTATAATATCAAAAGAATGTTGGTTAAATCGGTTAGCCAACATTCTTTTTTAAACTATATTATTTTTTTCTTCCTGTAGTATTTTATATGCTCTTTGTATCATACCAAATCGTTTGTTTTCTTGGAACACCAAATAATTTAAGTAAAAAATGATGAAAAAAATAGCTATGTTTTGATAATAGAAAACAAAAATACTTCCTAAAATAGTCAGCATAAAAGTAAGCCAGTTGGATATTTGTTTGGTTATTTGAATAGCTTCATGATAAGGATATTTTAGTTTTAATCCACTTTCTAATATTCTTCCTCCATCTAGTGGATAAATCGGTATCAAATTGAAAAGCATTAAAAGAAAATTGGCATATAAAATATTGTCTTGATGAAATGGGCCTATTCTCGCTGGTAATGCAAAGGCAAGGCAAAAAAATATGCCATTAACCAATGGTCCAGCTAGTGCAATTCCGATTTTTTGAACATAGGATTTTTTCTTTTCTTGTCCATAACTTTCAAAAGTAATAGACAATCCAAAAGGCGTTACTTGCAATTGTTTTGGTTTTAAATGAAAGAAAAATCCGGCTACCAAATGTCCCATTTCATGTAAAAAAGCAAAGAACATCAAAAGTCCATAAATTTGAATCTGATTGGTTATTCCATAAATCAGAATCATAATAAAAATCTGTAAATGAATTTTAATTTGCATGAAATCCCCCATCTCAAACTCTTAAAACTGAATTAAGTATTCTGGGTTTACTAATTCTTGATTTCTTCTGATCTCAAAATGCAAATGTGGCCCTGTTACATTTCCCGTATTTCCTATTTCTGCAATCTCTTGGCCTTGTTTTATCTCATCCCCTTCTTTTACATAAATTTTTGAACAATGCGCATATAACGTAATAATGTCATCCTTTTGAATACGTAAATGATTACCATAGTCACCATTAGAAGAAACCTGTGTCACTTTTCCCTCCATGGCAGCTACAATTTTAGTTCCCATACGATTCGCTATATCAATTCCTGTATGATATTTAGGAACACTTGGTGTTGTCGGATTTCTACTACCAAAAGAGGAAGTAATGGTCCCCTCTACCGGTTTGATCAAACTAGTGGTTTCTTGGATGTAATGAACATCTTCTTCCATTTGGCTAATACTACTAGCCTGATCCGCTTCCCCCCATTGTTGCAACAGGCTTTGTGCTTGATTGCATAAAGTTGTATCAGATTGCATTGGTTGTTTTTCTTGATATGCCTCTGGTATAAGACTTTGTATATTTCGCACTTGATTGATATACTCGACTACTTTTTCTGTTGCTTGGTGCATGTTGATATCATAAGAAAGGACTTCTTTTATCTGCCCCACAACCGCTTCTGAAAACAAATAAGAATTGTTTTGAATCGAAAAAAACACCAAATACAGACATGCACATACCAAGACTTGAATGATTAACTTTTTAAATAAACCAAATTGCTTTCTTTCAGTTACCTGTAAAGTCGTATCTGGTGATATATGACCACCATTTTTTCTTCTTTGATACACTTCCTCTGCTCGCTTCATACGTTCTTCATAACTCATCATTCTTTCCACTACCCCAACACCTCTTCCTTGGTAATCTTTACTGCTAATATATGTTCAGATGAAATGGTTTATGAAGAAGAAATGAAAAAAAAAGATATTTCTTGGCTGAACAAATAAGAAAACTTTTCAATTTTTCTTTGAATTCACAAGAAATATCTTTCTTTTATTTGATAAGCCATAAGATAAGCTGAAGCAAACAAATGGCCATCAATCCGTAATTAGCATACTGTGTTTTTTTGTATTTTTTTTGTATCACTGTATTGGCTTTTTCTTCTTTTCTTTCTAAATGATCAATGCAATTGGAAATCACTATTTTTGCTTCATTGACAATATAATCATCTGAATCTGTAACAAGCAATTTCTCTTTCTTTTCATTTTGCTTATTTTTGGTATACTCCTTTGCCTTTATTTTTTGATTTTCCTTTAATACCACAATAGCCTCTTCCACCATATTGGAAGGCAAATTTTTCAGCACAACCATATTTTTTAATTGACTAATTTCCATACATACCTCCTGGAAAAAAATGAATCGATTACTTAAATTCTTTCCAGAAAAATATTTCTTATTCACAGTTATGCAATTGAATGGTATCATAAATTCCTTTCGCCACAGTATCTGCTAGATGCATGACCATTTGCAAGGATGTATTTTGTAACTGACAAAAATTTTGATCCGATCGATTGCAATTTCTTGCGACCACTCCTTTAATATTCATATCTCCAACCGATATGTGATTACGACGTAATCCCCTTCCAATACACAAAGGTCCACTGTCTACCGTAATGCTGCCAATATGGCATGGCATTGCCGTTAAAGCAGAGTCAATGGCAATGACAAATGGATTTTGGTATTGTCTTTGCATTTGCTGAATCATTCTTTCACTATTTTGACTGTTCACTGGATTGGCTAAGGTTCCTATAACATGAATGCGTCTAGTGCAACGAAATGCTTGGCTTAGCTGATTACCTACCAAAGGCCCAAATGTGTCTCCTATCAAGCGATCTGTTCCAATACATAAGAAAACAATATCGGAATATCCTTTTCCCTCTGTTTCCTGACAAATGACACGAGCAAAATCCTCGACAAAATTCTGATATAATTGTTCCTCTCTTTTCATACACTCCTCCATTTGATACAGTATATGCCCGGATTCATTTCTCTATTCTTTTACTTTTGGCAATTATGATATTTATTTTTTTATCACGATAATAATCCTTCATTAGTTTTTGTGAAAAACCAGCCAATTCATTGGATAAAAATATGGTATGATAATTTTTTTGGATTAAATCATCTAATACTTCATCCACCTTCTCCATCTGTTCCACAAGATACACATCCATTCCAATACTTTGCGCAATTCTAAAACTTTTTTTATCCTCTTTTGCTTTGACACAGGAAATTTTCATGTTATCACCCATATCTAGTGTTACCGTTTCTATCAAATCTATGAAAAAAAGAAGCAAGATTTCCTTGCTTCCTTCATTTTAACAGCAGCTCTCCAAAGCTAAACGAATCATATTGTTTAAATTCTTTTCTCTCTCCTCGCTAGAAATTTGATTTTTCTTAGTTGGGATATCAACCACTGTTAACAAACAAGCTGCTTCTTTGTGGTACAAATGAGCTAAATAGAATAAAACGAATGATTCCATTTCTGCTGCTTTAATATGTAAATCTTTTGGTAGTCGATCCAATAATTCCTGTAATTTTGGAATATAAAGATCAAAACAATCGCTACATAAAACATTGCCTTCTACATATTTCATCTGTAGTCTATTGGCTGTTTCCTTTATTTTTTGATTTAATGTTTCACTGGCTTGACTGATAGAACATTTTTCTGCATTAAAAGTATAGGCAAAATTATTTTCCGTATAACTTTTATCAACTAATATGGTATCAAATAAATCTAATGCTGGATCATATCCGCCACATGAACCGATACGAATAATTCTTTCGACATCATAAACTTGGTATAATTCATAAGCATAGATTCCCATACTTGGAATTCCCATACCAGATGCCATGACCGTAATTTCTTTTCCTTTGTATTTTCCTGTATATGCAAATATGTTGCGTACTTGATTCACTAAGCGTGGATTTTCCAAAAAATTCTCTGCAATATATTTAGCCCTTAAAGGATCCCCCGGCATTAAAACCGTTTTTGCGATATCTCCTTTTTTTGCTTCATTATGTGGTGTCATATTTCCACATCCTTTCTTTTGTTTTTTATAGATCTATTTTTTTTGTAATCATTTTGAGAGCCTTTGGTCGATCCATGACAATCACACGACCACATTGGATACACTTGAATTTAAAATCGACTCCTACACGGACAATCTCAAATTCTTTATTGCCACATGGATGCTGTTTTTTTAGTCGTACATGATCACCAATCTGATAATTTTTTTCTGCCTCCATCTATGCATCCACCTCTTTCTTTTTTATCGATTTATGGATGAAAATTGGATAATCTGTTTACAATACGTTCTTTTCCTAGCACTTGCATAATTTCATACAAGTCTGGTGTATTGTGTCTTTTGGTTAATACAACTCGAAGAACTGTACTAACGTCTCCTACATGGGCTGGATATTGATCTGGATTATTTTTATATTCTTTCACTTCACGTGCATAACCCATTTCTTCACTCAAATCTTTTATTTTACTAAACCATGTATCTTTATCATCTTCACTGTTATAATATTTTTCCAAATACAAATGTATGATTTTTTCAATTGTTGCCGTATCCTGTATTTTCTGGAATTGATAGTCTTCTTTTTCATACAAATCGTCATACATATAAGCAATATTTTCTTCTACATCTGACCATTTTGCAATATCTTTTCTTGGCTTTTTATGGCCCCTTTCAATACCTAATACACGTAGAGCATAAGGTTTGTCTTGTTCCAATCTAGCTTGTAGACTTGGATTGTATCTTTTAGCCCATTCTAGTACATAATCATAAATTTGTTCAGCTGTATAACGAGCAATAATATTTTTAGAAACATCTAATAATTTTACCAAATCAAATAAAGCACCACTTACTCCCATTTTGTTTAAATGGAAATCAAATTCGTCCATTGATTTATCTGGATTTGCTCTTCTCCATCCTTCAAAATTAGAATTTGCAATATTCAAAAGATATTCTTTTACTGCTTGTGCTGGAATACCTTTTTCATGATAATAGCTAACAGCTGCCTCTGGATCTTTTCTTTTACTAATTTTTCGCTTACCACCATTTTCTTCTTTTAGCAAAGTAGGGATGTGAGCATATTTTGGTAATCTTTGCTCCAATGCTTGGAATAATTCGATATGAACGGGAACAGATGATAACCATTCATCTCCACGGATTACATGCGTGGTTCCCATCAAATGATCATCAACCGCATGTGCAAAATGGTAAGTTGGTAAACCATCCGATTTTAGAATAACAATATCTTGATCATTTTCAGGAAATTCTACCTTTCCTTTGATAACATCATGATGTTTGATTTTTCCATCTGGTGTACCTCTTGATTTTAAACGAATGATAAATTTTTCGCCTTTTTCAATTCTTTCTTTTGCCATATCTAGTGGCATTCTTCTGCACTTAGCCCATTTCCCATAATATCCAGGTCTGTCTTTTGCTAATTCCTGGTTTTTTCGAATTTCATCTAATTCTTCTTGTGTGCAGAAACATGGATATGCTTTTCCTTGTGCTAACAAATGTTTCACATAAGCCTTGTAAATTTCGCCTCTTTTGCTTTGTGTGTATGGACCATAGGCACCTTTTTCTGTGTCTTCTCCTGTAACCCCTTCATCTGGAACGATGTCAAAAGCTTTTAAAGAGTCTAAAATACCTTGTACTCCATTTTCTAATTCTCTTTTTTTATCTGTATCTTCAATTCTTAGAATGAAAACTCCATTGGTTTGTTTGGCTAATTTTTCATCGATTAAAGCAGAAAATAATCCACCAATATGTAAAAATCCAGTAGGACTTGGAGCAAAACGTGTTACCGCTGCTCCTTCTGGTAAGTCTCTTTTTGGATACAATGCTTCATAATATGAAATATCCTTTATATCTGGAAATATATAATCTGCTAATTCTTTATAATCCATTTCTTTTCCTCCTACTTTTTTGATTTTTTACAATTTTTTAAATTTCCATAATGATTGGTAATATCATTGGATTTCTTTTTGTTTTTTGGTAAATATATTCTCTTAGGCTGTCTTTTAAATTAGCTTTAATGGTTACCCAATCTTTTATTTTGTTTTCTTCACATTGGTGAATTTCGTCTCTTACCAATTTCTTGATATCATCCATTAAGCTTTCAGATTCTCTTACATAAACAAATCCTCTTGAAATAACATCTGGTCCAGCTACTACTTCTCCTGTTGAAGAATCCATGGTTAAAACAATGACAATCAAACCATCTTGTGATAAATGTTGTCGATCTCTTAAAACAATATTTCCAACATCGCCAACACCTAAACCATCTACTAAAATTCTTCCAAATGGAACCGTTCCTGCAAGTCTTGCATGGTCTTCGTTTAACTCTAATACACGTCCATTGGTCATCATGAAAATATTTTTACGATCAATACCCATACTAACAGCTGTTTCAGCATGAGATTTTAGTTGTCTATATTCTCCATGAACTGGGATAAAATATTTTGGTCGTACCAATGAAATCATCAATTTTTGTTCTTCTTGGCAAGCATGTCCAGAAACATGGACATCTGCTAAAGAGCTATACACAACTTCTGCACCAATTTGCATTAAGTCATCAATTACATTTGCTACTAATTTTTCATTTCCTGGAATTGGAGTAGCTGAAATGATAACCAAATCATTTGGTGTAATTTCAACTTTTCTATGTTCACCAGAAGCCATTCTGGTTAAAGCTGACATTGGTTCTCCTTGACTTCCTGTTGTGATAATAACCAATTGATCATCTGTATATTGGTTTATCATATCAATATCAATAAAAATATTTTCTGGGAATTGGATATAACCCAATTCTTTTGCTGTATTGATCATGTTGATCATACTACGACCACATATTGCAATTTTTCGTTTATTTGCCACTGCGGCATTTACAATTTGTTGTACACGATGTACATTAGATGAGAAGGTTGCAATTACAATTCTTTTTGTGCAGTTTACAAACAATTTATCAAATACAGCTCCAACAGAGCTTTCAGACATTGTAAATCCTTTTCTTTCTGCATTTGTACTATCAGATAGTAATGCCAATACACCTTCATTTCCAATTTCAGCTAATCTTCCCAAATCCATTCTCTTTCCATCGATTGGTGTATAGTCAATTTTGAAATCGCCTGTATGAACGATTGTACCAACTGGTGTTCGAATAGCCAAAGCTACTGCATCTGGTATACTATGACAACTGCGAATAAATTCTACTTTAAAATATTTGCCAAGTGAAATTGTTTGACCTTGTTGTACAGTCTTTATTTTTGTTTTTCTTAGTAGTTTGTGTTCCTCTAATTTGTTTTCGATCAAACCAACAGTTAAACGAGTAGCATAAATTGGTACATTGATTAGTTTTAACAAATAAGGAATTGATCCGATATGATCTTCATGACCGTGTGTTATGACTAAACCTTTAATTTTATCCTTATTTTTTTCTAGATAAGTCATATCTGGTATAACCAAATCCACTCCCAACATATCATCTTCAGGGAATGCTAAACCACAATCTACAATGATCATCTCGTCTTCGTATTCAAATACCGTGATGTTTTTTCCAATTTCCAAAATTCCTCCTAAAGGAATGATTTTCAAGCTTGGTTTCTTAAATACAACTTCTTCTGTTCCTTCCGCACTTGTTGTTTCCTTAGTTCTTCTTCTCGTTGTCTTTCTTTCAATTGGTTTCTTTTCTGCAATTTTTTTAGCTGGTGTTCTGCGACTTGTTGTTTTTCGAACAGCTTTCTTTAATTCTTCACCATTTCTCCCTTCTGTCTTTCGAACAGTTCTTCTTCCTGTTTCAACGTGAGATTTCGTTGTTCTAGCAACACGTGTTGCTCTTTTTTTCATAGTTTCCTTTTCTTGATTATTTGATTCTTTTTCCATTTATTTTTCTCCTTTTCTCATTATGTAAAAAGTAACCCTATACAGTTCTATTTTCTCATATTTCATTTAACTCTCATTTTTCTAGATTGTTTTGATAAAAATGTTCCATCTCTATTTTATCGTCTCAAACATTTTGCTTTTCTGATTAACGTCCCCAAATTTTTATTTGAATCAATTTTAACAGAAAGTTCAGCATATTTTTCTGCAAAATTCAATTTTAAAAACACATTTTTATTATAAAATATAACTCTCTTTTATTT
>CAMCHB010000036.1 GCA_945874585.1 uncultured Clostridium sp.
TCTTTCTCTTTTCGAGAATTTATCTTTTGTGATTTTTGATTCTTTTGTTTCTAAGATAAAATGAATTTATCTTTTCTTTGGTATTTTTTGTTTTTATCTTTTGTAACTGTTTTCTTTGGTAAATTTATATAAACTTAAAAAAGTTATATACCTAATATGGTCATATTTTCTGCAATAAGATCTGCTGAAATGTTTTCACTGCTATTGTATTTTTTCCATGCCTCACGATTCCAAATTTCAATTCTCGTTCCAACACCGATAATCACAACTTCTTTGTCCATTTGTGCATATTGACGTAAATTACTAGCAATCAAAAATCTACCTTGTTTGTCAATTTCACATTCAATGGCACCTGATAAAAAGAAACGTACAAAATCTCTTGCATTTTTATTTGTTAAAGGAAGTGTTTTTAATTTTTCTTCGAAGTTAGCCCATTCTTTTTGGGAAAAGCCAAACAAGCAACCATCTAGCCCTTTGGTGACAATAAATTTCTCGCCCATATCTTCTCTTAACTTAGCCGGCATGATCAATCTGCCTTTTGTATCGATTGAATGTTCATATTCACCAATAAGCAAAATGTTTCACCTCGTTTCACTTTTTCACCACTTTGTGCCACTTCTCTCCACTTCAATTTGATTTTAATACATAAAAAAATTTTTTGCAATACTTTTTTTAAAATTTTTTACATTTTTTCTTTTCATTTTTTTGAAAAATCTCTTATGTTAACGTTGTATGGTTAGTAGTTTTTCTTTATTATTTGTTATACTTTTTCTAAAAGTGGGCATTCTACTGATAAATGGAGGGTGATGAGTTGACTGTTTCAGAAGCTGTTGTAGCAAAAATTTTAAATATTTGTGACGAAAAAAATATAACCATTAACAAATTATCTACGATATGCGGTATTACCCAATCAACTTTAGATAATATTGTAAATGGTAATAGTAAAAATCCAAAATTATTAACCATTGTTCGTATTTGTGATGGTTTAAATATTTCTATGCATGACTTTTTTAGTGATCCTATTTTTCAAAACTTAGATCGCGAGGATTAGTCAGAAAAAATGTAAAAAAACAGTTGATGAATTTCATCAACTGTTTTTTTATATTTCTACAGCTTTTACAATTACTCTATGTTTGTTATCATTGGTACAGGTAATCAATGTAACTTCTCGTTTTCCATGAACATCTGGATCTAAGCATCCTGTATCTTCTGGCACAACATTATATTTTTTGAATACTTTGTACTGCACCACTTTTCCGGTTGCATCGGTAATATAAATATCATCCCCATTTTCTAAGGTTGGTACTTTACTAAAAAATTTCTCATTGCGATAATTGTGACCAGCAATGCAGAAATTACCAATCGTATTCGGATCAGAGCCATGAAATTTGCAAGGTGAAATTTTTAAAATAGCCGTATAATCCTGGTTACGTATATCAGCTGTAATTGGTTCAATCACAGGATATTTTACATTGATTTTGGGAATGTTGATAATAGCATCGTAACGATACAAGGTTCCATCACTTGCTTTGTATACGGTGGAATCGATTTCATCCTTTGCTGTTATTTCATCTACATTGATACTCGTTTGCGTTTCATGATATTGGAATGGGCCACTTTTATTGGTTGGGCCATCAATCGCAACAATGATAACATTATCGGTTGTTTTTTTTGCTTGGTTATCTTCTGAAACATTACCCAACTCCTGATCAATTTTGGATAAAACTTCTTTGGATACTTCTTCACTCTTTGACTTATCGTATTCTGCATATATGTAATAAGAAAACAGGCAACATACCAAAAAAATAGAAACAATAAATTCCCATTTATAAGTATTTTTTTTACGTTTAAACTCTGGTGTAATGAAAACTTTATCCGTAATTAAAATTTGATTCACAGATGGTTGATTCTTTTTCATGGCTTCCCTCCCTTTCTTTTGACATATATACATTTATTATATCATTTTTTCAAAAGAAAGGGAATCACTTTTTTGAAATACAAATGCCTCTTTTCGCAACTACCTGATCTGAACGAATATAATTGGTTCCCAAATAGGCTAGTAAATCAGCCTTTACAAAATCTAGCTGATTTTTCTCGTTTAGTAAATTTTCTTCCACCTTTAAACCAACTACCTTCGCTAAGAACATATGATGACTGCCCAATGCTTTTTCTTCCATTACTTTGCATTCCAATTGAATTGGACATTCTTGAATACCAAATGCTTTTACATGTTTGCACTTTTCTTTTGTAAAATGCATTTTTTTCCATTTGTCTTCTTGTCTTCCAGACTTGGTTCCACAATAATCGGTTTCATACGCCATATCCTTGGTTGGTATATTCAAAACAAATTCTTTTGATTTTTGAATAATTTCATAAGAATAACGGGTTGGTCTTAAAGATATATACACCAAAAGTGGATCAGAGCTTACAATTCCTGTCCAAGCAACGGTAGTAATATTGTCCTTTCCGTCAGCATGACAAGAAGCCATAACAACTGGAACCGGTGCCAATGCTGGCATTACGTCAATTTCTTTTTTCATTCTATTCACCCTTCTTTCTATTTTATCTCTCTATTTTATTCTTATGGGTTAACTTTCTTTCCTTTTTGACTTGTTTTTTCTGTATTGATCCACTCAAAAGAAACTCTTCTTAAATTTTTACTTGCTTCGATTGCTTTTACCGTCACTTTATCTCCGATATGAAAAACTCTTTTTGTTTTTTTGCCAATCAATTGGTGATGATCTTCGTCATAATCGTAGTAATCCTCTCCCATATTTTCAAAACGGATCAATCCCTCAATTGTGTTTGGTAATTCCACAAACATGCCGAAAGAAGTAATACTGCTAACCACCGCTTCATACTGTTCTCCAATATGATCTTCCATATATTCTGCCATCTTCATATTTTGTGCTTCTCTTTCTGCATTTTGAGCCAAACGCTCTCTTTGAGAAGAACGTTCTGCATCTCTTTCAGCTTGTTTTCGATACTTGTTAAGTGCTTTTGGTGTTAAAATTTCCTTTGCATTTCTTGCCAAATACTTCGAAATAATGCGATGAATAAATAAATCTGGATAACGTCGTATTGGTGAAGTAAAATGACAATAGTATTGACTGGCAATTCCAAAATGGCCCTTGTTTTCTGGTTCATATTTAGCAAGTCGTAAGGTACGCAAAATCAATTTTGAAATTAGTTTTTCCTCATTTTTTCCTTTGATCTCTTGCAAAATTTTTGCAAATTCCAAAGGTGTAACCTTATCATCTTGGACAGCGATATGATAGCCAAAATCATATAACGTTTTGTTCAATTCCTCCACTTTTTCTAAATCTGGCATTTCATGCACACGATAAATAAAAGGAGCATGATATTGACAAAATGTCTCTGCAATTTCTTCATTGGCTGTTAGCATAAATTGTTCGATAATCTCATTAGCAAAACTGGTTTCGTATGGTTTTATTTCAATTGGTTTTCCTTTTTCATCTAAAAGAATCTTCGTTTCAGGTAAATCTAAATTAAGATATCCTTCTGAAATTCTTCGTTTTTTTAGAATATGTGCCAATTGTTCCATGTTTTTAAAATCATCCACATATGGCTCATAGCGTTTTAAAACAGCCTTATCTTTGCCATCTAATATAGCTTGTACCGACGTATAAGACATTCTTTCTGTGACACGAATTAACCCCTTATAAATTCTAGATTTTGTTACTTTTCCATTTTTGTCAATCTCCATTATAATGGAAATGGTAAAACGGTCTTCGCCTGCATTTAAGCTACAAATTCCATTGGATAACTCAAATGGTAACATGGGAATTACACGATCTAACATATAAACACTGGTTCCTCTTAAAAGAGCCTCTTTGTCCAAAGCAGACCCCTCTGGTACATAATAGCTAACATCTGCAATATGAACCCCTAATGTAAAAGTTCCATCTTCGTGTTTTTTTATAGATATCGCATCATCTAAATCTTTTGCATCTTCCCCATCAATCGTGAAAATATCAAAATCGCGAAAATCTTTACGATTTGGAATATCTTTTTTATCCACTTTTGGTTGGATTCGGCTAACCTCTTTTTTGACCTCTTTTGGAAATTCTTCTGGAAGTTCAAACTCTTTTATGATACAAAGCATATCAATCCCCAGATCATCCTGATTGCCGATTACTTCTAATATTTTTCCCTCTGTTTTACGGTCTTTGGTTGCACTTTTAGTAATTTCCACTAAAACCTTTTGTCCGTTCCTAGCACCAGCTGTATTCTTTTTTGAAATAAAAATATCCGTATCTACCTTTTTGCCATCTGGTACAACAAACCCAAAATTTCGACTTTTTTCAAAAGTACCAACGATAACTTTTCTTTCTTCTCCATTCATCTCTTTTGGAGCCATTTTTTTCTCATGGCTAACCACTCTTTTTTTGTTTTTATTTTTATGAGAATAAAATTTTACTTTTTTATTTCTTCTTTTCATAGGCTTCTACCTTTCTTCTTACACATTCATATAAAATTACACCAGTTGCTACCGATGCATTTAAGCTCTCAGTTTTTCCAAGCATCGGAATTTTCACCTTCTGGTCTGCCATTTTCAAAATATCATGAGATACTCCATTGGCTTCGTTTCCAATCACAATTGTTTTTTTCCCTTCTGTCATTTGATAAATTGTATGTTTTGTCTTTAAGTCAGTAGCTACTATCTGATAATTTTGATTTTTTAAGTCTTGCAATGTTTTTTGTAAATCTGGACATTCGATGACATTAACACGGAAGATTGCTCCCATCGTAGAACGAATTACCTTTGGATTATAAACATCAGCACATCCTTTTGACAACAGAATCTGTTTCATTCCAACACTATCGGCTGTTCGAATGATGGTTCCTATATTACCCGGATCTTGAATTCCATCTAGCACTAGCACAACATCTTCTTGGTAAGAAATTTCTTCTTGTTTGGATTTCTTTTCTACCACAGCCAAAATTCCCTGTGGATTGGTAACGTCGGTTAGTGACTTAAACACTGGTGCACTTACATACAAGCAATCATTTCGTGCAATATCATACACGTATTGATGATCCATGCTTGTTTGCTCCAAAGCTTCTTCACAAATCACAATGGTATGAATTTTTGCCCCTTCTTGTATTGCCTCTTTTACCATTTTTACACCCTCTACCATATAGGTGCCGTGTTTGATCACGTTGTTTCTTGTCTTTCAATTTTCGAATTTCTTTTATCGTAGCATTTTCTTTACTTGTAATTACTTCCATGCCTTTCTCTCCTATTTATTTAAAAATTCTGTTATTTCCTGAATCAAATGATTTTGATCCTTCAAATGATATGTTATATAAGCCATTTTACCTGGTGAGAATTTCACTCTTGTTTGATAGATTTGAATGATTTTACTAACATTCTCAATTGGATATTTTTTCTCATCAATATAAAATAATATCTTATCTTGTTTTTGTTGAATTTTAAGAATACCAACCTTTTTACACAAATTTTTAATACGTGTAATTTCTAGTAAATTGGTAATTTCTTTTGGTACATTGCCATAGCGGTCAATGATATCTGCTAGTACTTTTTGAATATCTTCTTCATTTTGGCAAAGAGCAATGTTTTGGTAAATTTCAATTTTTTGACTGCTATTTTCCACAAAATTATCTGGAATATAGCTAGACAATTTCAAATCAATCTGAACATCTGGTTCTTCTTCTACCGTAACCCCTTGCATTTCTTTTATCACATTATCTAAAATTTTACAATACATATCATAGCCAACTTGTGCCAAATGGCCATGTTGCATTTCGCCCAAGACACTACCAGCTCCACGGATCTCCAAATCTCGCATAGCGACTTTAAATCCAGAACCAAACTCCGTAAATTCTTTGATTGCCTTTAATCTCTTGTCAGCAACTTCTGTTAGCATCTTATCTCTTCGATACGTAATATAGGCATAGGCTTGTCGATCTGATCTACCAACTCTTCCACGTATTTGATATAATTGCGCCAATCCTAGGCGATCTGCATTTTCAACAATAATGGTATTCGCATTTGGAATATCAATTCCAGACTCTAAAATTGTCGTACAAACCAATACATTGGTTTTTCCCTCAATAAAATCCTCCATGATATCCTCAATTTGTTTACCAGTCATTTGACCATGAGCATAGACTACATTGGCTTCTGGTACTAAATTTTGAATTTCATTTGCTTTTGCCTGAATGCCTTCTACATTATTGTATAAATAAAATACTTGGCCTTCTCTTTCCAATTCCTTTAAAATCGCCTCTCGGATGATTTCATCATCATACTCCAAGACAAAAGTCTGCACTGGCTTTCTATTTTGCGGTGGTTCATAAATCACAGACATATCACGAATTCCGATCACTGACATATGCAAGGTTCGTGGAATTGGTGTAGCTGACATGGTCAAAACATCCACATTGTGTTTCATTTCCTTAATTTTTTCTTTTGCCTTTACGCCAAATCGTTGTTCCTCATCTACAATCAATAGACCAAGATCTTTAAAGGCAATGTCTTTGCTTAATAAACGATGCGTTCCAATAATGATATCAATTTCACCTAATTTTAACTTCTTGACAATTTCCTCTTGTTGCTTTTTCGTTTTGAAACGATTTAATACTTCAACATGAATCGGAAAATCCTCCATTCTTTCACGGAAAGATTCATATTGCTGATTTGCCAAAATAGTCGTAGGAACCAAATAAGCAACTTGTTTTTGATCCATGCAAGCCTTGAAAGCTCCACGGATAGCCACTTCTGTTTTTCCATAGCCAACATCTCCACAAAGCAAACGATCCATTGGTTTGACAGATTCCATATCTTTTTTCATTTCTTCAATACAGCGAATTTGATCCTCTGTTTCTTGATAAGGAAAACTATTTTCAAATTGTGTTTGCCATGGTGTATCTGGAGAAAAAGCAAAACCTTTTGCCTTTTCTCGCTTAGCATATAATTCGATAAGAGCCTTGGCGACTTCTTTTAAACTAGCTTTTACTTTTTTGGTTGTTTTGCTCCATTGCTTATCGGATAAACTATTGATTGGTGGGACCGATGTATCCCCTACACCAACATATTTTTTGATATTATCCAATTGATTGGTTGGCACATATAAAATATCATCATCTTTGTATTTAATTTTGATGTAATCCTTCGTAATATTGTCAGCTCGTATGGTGTTCACACCCACGAATTGTCCAATACCATGAATACGATGTACAACATAATCGCCTGGTTTTAAATCGTCAAACACTACTTGTTCTGCATTTTTAAAAATAGAATTGGATTTCTTTTTTACCTTTCCCGTGGTAAAAATTTCACCTAAGCAAATCACCAACAATTCAAAATCGAAGCTTTCAAATCCTGCTTGCATATTTCCGCTCGATACCACTACATGACCTGGTAGGATATCTCCTTCTAATGGTTGTCGGTATTCGTTTTCAATCTCTTGTTGCTGTAATATTTCTGAGATTTTCTTACTATTTTCAGGAGAGCCTCCTAGAATTACAATTCTTTTTTTATCTTCTTTTGCCTTTGATACTTCCTGAAACAATAAATCCATTCCAGAGCGAAAAAATTTGACCTCCCTATAGTTAAACCTATATCCGTTTCTTTTTGCATGCATAATTTCTCCGTCAATATATTCAATATCTTGACTTTCCAAATAAATGGTTTTCTTTTCTTTGACTTGTTTTTGCAACTCATCATACGTAAGCAAATGATTCAAAATCTCTGGTACAATTTTGTTTTTTTCCATTAAATCCTTTTGAAGCAACTCATTATCTTTTTTTACATTTTTCATCCTTTGACGAATTTTATTAGACTCATCCAAGAAAAGAAGAAATTCTTTGTCTAGGAAGTCAAGCAAAGTTGCCTGGTTAGGATAAAATTCATCAAAATACAAATCCATTTTATTTCGATATTCCCCGCTTCGAATGGTCTCAATTGTATCAACATCTGCCCCTATTTTACCTAAGCGATAACAGATTTTATCCAATGGATCCACTAATAAAAATTCATTGGCAGGAAATATCGTAACACTTTTAACCGTTTTCGTAGAATGTTGGGTATATAAATTAAAATAACGAATAGAGTCGATTTCATCGCCCCATAACTCTAGTCGAATTCCTAATTTATCTTGGTAAGAGATATCGACAATTCCACCTCTTACACTAAATTGTCCTCTTCCTTCTACTTGATCAAATCTTTGATAGCCAAGCTGAGTTAGTTCTTTTTTGAGTGTTTCTAAGGAGCAAATATCTCCCTGCTTGAAATGTAAAATATGTTGGTATAAATCTGTCTTATGGATCATTTTTTGCATCATTGCTTCTGCTGTTGTTACAACGATTTTAGCCTGTTTTTGATACATAGCATTCAAGCAGTCAATACGCTGATTGACTGTATCCTGACTTTGTGCCTCAACTTCATAAAGCATAATTTCTCGTTTGGGGAAATAATAGATATCTTTTGTATAATAAGATAAATCTTGCATAAGCTCTTTTGCCTGTAATTCATTATACGTAATCAAGCAAATTGGTTTTTGGGTATAAAAACTGGTCGCATAAGTAAAATGCGACTTTCCTCCATTGGTCAAACCAGAAAGCATAATCGGTGTTATGCCTTTTTCTATATCTTTTATATATGCCTTAAATTTATCGTATTTTTCGAGTATTTCTATCATACTGTTCATGCCAAGTCATTCTCCCTTTCTTATAAATTGAGCGGGGTATCTTTCCCCGCCTTCTTTATTGCATACTGATTGCCGTTTGTGGAAATTTGATATGTCTTTTTTGTATAATTTCCAAAATGACATCATTGACTTTTGTTTTTACCTTTAAAAATTCAGCTAATGGCACAATATCGATAAATAAGTAAATATAAATATCAATACCTCCATCGGTAATATCAAAAAGTGAAACACTAACCGAATCTTCTTCTACATGTGGTAAATCGCGTAAAGCGATATCAATATCACGTACCAGTGTCATAACATCTGCATAAGATGTAGAATTATCAATCAAAATATGTTGTTTCATTCTCTTTTTGGTCATATGCCCATAATTGACAACAGTTGAATTGGCTAAAACACCGTTTGGAATCGTGACTTCTGTGTTATCGAATGTTAGAAGTTTGGTGCTACGAAAAGTAATATCCTTAACAGTTCCTGCGTATTTTCCGCTTTCAATCCAATCCCCAATTAGGAATTGACGATCCATAACAATCGTTGCACCACCTAATAAATTTTTGGCTACATCTTGTGCCGCTAAAGCCACTAAAACACTACTAATACCAAGTCCTGCTGCTAGGCCATTTAGATTGTATCCCAAATCTGTAATAATCATAAAGCCTGCAATTAAATAAATAATGCTTTTCACCAATTTACTAGCAAAGGCTCCCAATTTTTTGTTCGAAAAAAGTGAAAAATGATTTTGTAATTTTAAATACAAACTTGCTTTTGTGTCAAACATATTGGCAAAAGCTCTGGCTAGTAATAAAATAGCCAATATTTTTAAGTATTTGGTGACAAAGTTCAAAGTATCTTGTGGTAAGTTTAAAACCAAAATACCAAGATAAAAACCTAATAAATTGATCAATAATTTAATTGGTTTATAAACACCAAAACTTTTGATTTCCTTTTTGGTTTTCTTGAAATTAAAAATTTTAAAAATAAAATATGTTATAGCTGGGCT
>CAMCHB010000037.1 GCA_945874585.1 uncultured Clostridium sp.
CAGGCTCATTATCTTTGAAAGCCTTGGAAAATTACATGAAAGGTGCACGACCTATTTTGATTAAAGATGAAAATAATAAAGCATTGTTTGTAAATATCAATGGTAGAAGATTAACCAGACAAGGTTTCTGGAAAATTGTAAAATACTACAAAGATCAGGCACATATCAATAAAGATATTACACCACATGTTTTAAGACATTCTTTTGCCACTCATTTATTACAAAATGGGGCTGATTTAAAAGCAATTCAAGTAATGCTAGGACATTCTGATATTTCATCAACACAGGTGTATATGCAATTCCAAGATGAAAGTTTAAAAAATATTTACAAAAAGGCTCATCCAAGAGCATAGTAAGTAGGAAAAGTTAAGGAGAAAGAAAATCCTTGACTTTTTTTGTTCCTTTTATGATATAATAATGGACAAGCAAAAGAAATAATAAGTCGTAATCTAAAAGTAGCAATACAGGAAGTTAAAAATTAGGCACCAAGGAAAAGAAATTCACCAAATGAACATAGGAACGCAACCAAATAGAAACAATATGTGAATATAATGCAAGTAATTTCTGAAAGGAGAAAATAGAATATGCAAGATTCATTCTACAAAGGCTCCATTGTATTACTGGAAGGTGTTATTGCCGAGATGATGGCAAGACTAAATATTATTCGAAAATATAAAATGGTTCATAATGATAGAGATCCCATCTCTTACATTATTTCAAGAATAAAAACAGAAGATAGCATGAAGGAAAAATTAAGACGCAAAAATTTACCAGTTAATTTGAAAACAGCTTTATCACAAATTTATGACGCTGCTGGTATTCGTATTATTTGTAGTTATATTGATGATGTGTATGCTGTTGTTAAAATGCTAAAACAATTTAAGGATCTAAAAATTGTATCTGAAAAAGATTACATTAAGCATCCAAAAACAAATGGTTATCGTAGCTACCATATTTCATTTCAAGTTCCTTTGGATATTGCAGGACATATTCATCCGGTTTATATTGAAGTACAAATTCGAACAATTGCCATGGATTTTTGGGCTAGTTTGGAGCACGAAATGCAATACAAAAAGAATATAAAAAACCAGGAACTAATCGAAGAAGAACTAAAAAGATGTGCAGATGAAATTGCGACAACTGATATCAATATGCAGACCATTCGAAATATGATCAACGGCAAGGAGGAAAAGAAATAATGGAGAAGAAAAAGATTTTATTAGCAGATGATGAAGCTGAATTATCAAGAGCAGTAGGAGCTATTTTGACTTATAGCAATTATGATGTCGACTTGGTATATAACGGGAAAGATGCTGCTAAAAAAGCATTAGAAAAAGAATACGATGTGATTATTTTAGATATTATGATGCCTGTGATGGATGGAATTGAAGCACTCAAATTGATTCGTAAACATAACATAAAAACACCAATTATGTTGTTAACAGCAAAATCTCAGGTAGATGATAAAGTGGAGGGACTGGATGCTGGTGCTAATGACTATTTGACAAAACCGTTTGACAAAAAGGAATTGTTAGCCAGAATTCGTGTATTAACAAGAGCTGATGAGAAAAAGAAGAAAAATATAAAATTGGAAATCTTATTTTTAACAAAGAATTGGCAGAATTATCGAATCAAGCAACTTCTTTGCACCTAAACAATAAAGAATGTGAAATTCTGGAATTTTTAGTAAAAAATCCAGAAAAAAGTATTAGTAAAAAAGAGCTAAAAAAGAAAATATGGGTACAAGAAAAGAACGATGATGCAATTGTAACAATGTACATTTCTTACTTGCAAGATAAATTATCTGCTTTAGGGGCAGATGTAAAAATAAATGATAAAAATGGTTATATGTTGGAGAAAATTTTATGATAAAAGATCTACAAAAAAAATTTATTTTAGTTGCAATGCTAGCCATTATCATTGTGACGGGAAGCCTTTTTGGATTAATCATTGCAGAAAATTATAGCAATACCACCAGACAAATGGATGCACTTTTGGATTTAATTACGAATAATAATGGTGTTGTGCCAGAATATCGACCACGAGATGATGCCTTAGCAGATGTGGTAACAAAAGAAACACAATTTTCAACGCGTTATTTTATCATACGAACAAATGATGCAGGAGAAATTGTAGAAACAGATATGAGGTCGATTGCAGCCATCGGCCAAGAAGAAGCTTCTCATATGCTAAAAGAAGTATTCAACCAGCACAAAGATAGGGGCTATTATCAAAATTATCGTTATAAAATAGAGAAAAAAGATAATGGAAAATGGATTGCCTTTTTAGACTGTACCCTACAATTAAATGCTATTAAAAGCTTGATAAATCAGTCACTTATCATTATTTTCGTAGGGATGATTGTCATTTTTATTTTGGTATCTATTTATTCTAAAAGAGCATTAGCACCTGTGATTGAAAACATTGAAAAACAGAAACAATTTATTAAGAATGCTGGACATGAATTGAAAACACCTGTTGCTGTTATCATGGCAAATGCAGATGTCATGGAAATGACTTCTACAGAAAATTTGGAATGGATTCGTAGTATTAAAAAGCAAGCTTCTCGTTTGGATGTTTTAATAAAAAGCTTGTTGAGTTTGTGCAGTATACAGGGAAAAGAGAATAAAATGAATTATACTTCTTTTTCTATTAAGCAGGTAATTGAAGAGGAAATTGTTGAATTTAAGGCAATTGCTAAAGACAAAGAAATAGAATACAATCCAAAAGTTGACATTAAAATGTATGCGGATATTAACAGTATTAAGCAATTGGTTAAGATTTTGTTGGATAATTCTCTAAAATATACTCCAGAAAACGGGGAAATCAAAATAATTACAGAAAAACAAGGGAAAAATGTAAAAATGCAATTTATGAATGATTGCGAAGATCCTTATAAAGTGAATACAACTAAAATGTTTGATCGTTTTTATCGAGGGGATCTTTCACGTAGCAAAGCAAAAGAGGGATATGGAATAGGCTTATCCATTGCCCAATCCATTGTAGAGGCACATAAAGGAAAAATTTATGCACGTATCTTAAAGGGAAAAATGATCTGTTTTACCATTATTATATAGGAAGTTCTTTTCCAAATCCATTGAAAAAATAGGAGTTTTATAATAAAATAGAGAACGCAAAATTGAATTAGAGATAATATGAGGTGAAAGAATTGGAAAGCAAAGATGTAGCAATACAAAAGGAATATATTCATCAAGTTAAAGAAATCATCAAAAACAAAAGTTATTATATTATGACAATGGGGTGTTCTTTAAACGAAAATGATTCTGAAAAAATAGCAGGTATGTTAGAAAAAATGGGCTATCAGAGAACTCAGCAAATGGAAGAAGCTGATTTTATTGTTTTCAACACCTGTTGTGTAAGAGAAAATGCAGAAGATAAATTGTATGGAAAACTTGGAGAAGCTAAAAAGGTAAAGGAAAAGAGACAGGCTATAATTGCTATTTCTGGCTGTATGATGCAAGAAAAGCATGTGATTGAAAAATTGAATAAAAGCTATCCTTTTGTGGATTTAATAATTGGTACCCATACGCTTCACAAATTACCAGAGGATTTGTATCATTTATTGGTACAAAAGAAAAGCATACAAGATATTCAACATATTGATGGTGAGATATACGAGGGTGTTCCAATTAAAAGGAAAAGTTCTACCAAAGCATTGGTAACCATCATGTATGGATGCAATAATTTTTGCACCTATTGTATTGTACCTTATGTTCGTGGTAGAGAAAGAAGCCGAAAACCATCTAGTATTTTAGCTGAAATAAAAGAATTGGCAAAAGACGGATATAAAGAGGTCACTTTATTAGGACAAAACGTAAATTCTTACCAGGGAGATGGAGAAAATGGAATTTACAATTTTGCTGATTTATTAAGAAGTATCCAAGAAATCGATGGAATTGAAGTGATTCATTTTATTTCACCTCATCCAAAAGATTTCACGGACGAAGTAATTCAAGCAATTCACGATTGCCCAAAAGTGAGCCGTATTTTGCATTTACCATTGCAATCTGGCAGTTCTAGAGTTTTAAAATTGATGAATCGTAAATATACCAAAGAACAGTATCTGCAATTAGTGAAAAAAATTCGAGCAAAGATACCAGATATTGTATTTTCAACAGATATCATTGTGGGATTTCCAAATGAAACAGAGGAAGATTTTGAAGATACATTAGATGTTGTGAAACAAGTCAATTTTGAACAGGTATTTATGTTTTTGTATTCAAAGCGTGTGGGAACACCTGCTGCTGAGATGGAAAATCAAATACCAGATCAGGTGAAACACGAAAGATTTAATCGTTTGAAGAAATTAGTAGAAGATCAAATGGCACAAAACAACCAGAAATATCTTCATACCAAACAAAGAATTTTGGTAGAAGGCATTAGCAAGAACAATCCAGATATGTTGACAGGAAGAACTAAAACCAATAAAGTGGTTATTTTTGAAGGAGATAAAGATTGTATAGGAAACATGGTAACAGTTGAGATAGTGTCAGAACATATGTGGTATTTGAAAGGTGAGATGGTAACATGTCAATAGATGAAATCGATGTGGATCAAGTTAGTCCTATGATGAAACATTATATTGCCATTCGCAAACAATATAAAGATTGTTTGGTTTTTTATCGTTTGGGCGATTTTTATGAATTGTTTTTCGATGATGCTTTAACCGCTTCCCGAGAACTTGAAATTACTTTGACAGGACGAGATTGTGGTTTGCCAGAAAGAGCTCCTATGTGTGGAGTTCCTTTTCATGCAGCAGATAATTACATATCCAAATTGATTGAAAAAGGATACAAGGTAGCAATTTGTGAGCAATTAGAAGATCCAGCAAAAGCAAAAGGAATTGTGAAAAGAGATGTCATTCGAGTGGTAACACCAGGTACTGTGATTGATTCCAATGTCCTACACGAAAAAGAAAATCATTATATCATGGCTATTTTCAAAAGAGGCATCTATTTTGGTATTGCTATTTGTGATGTTAGTACAGGTGACTTTTATGCTTCTGAAATAAAAGAAACAAACAATTTTCAAGCACTTTTAGATGAGATGGCACGTTACAATCCAGCTGAAATTATCGTAAATGATACTTTCTTTCATACAGAAACCGAAATGAAAAAAATACAAGAAAGATTTTCTGCTTTTGTTACGCATTTACCAGAAACTAGTTTTCGCGAAGAGGTGGAAAATCTTGAAAAAAATTATACCATTGTCAATGAAAAGCAGGAACCAGTACATACTTTAAAACAACACATTTTTATCGTAGTAGCTGCGAATGCCCTATTAGATTATTTAAACCAAACACAAAAAATGAAGTTGGAACATATCAATAAAATTCAAATTTACAATATTCATCAATACATGATTTTGGATATGAATGCAAGAAGACATTTAGAGTTAACAGAAAAAATGCGTGATAAGAGTCGAAAAGGAACCCTACTTTGGGTTTTGGACCGAACAGCTACTTCTATGGGAGGTCGATTATTGAAAAGATGGATTAACAATCCATTGTTAAATAAAGAAGAGATTCAAAATCGATTATTAGCGGTTCAAGAATTAAAGGAAAATATCATGTTGCGAGATGATTTGCGTGAATGTTTGAAAAAAGTCTATGATATCGAAAGATTGATTGGCAAAATATCTTTTGGAAATGCGAATGCACGTGACATGATTTCTCTTAAAAATTCATTGGGACAATTGCCAGGGATTAAACAATTACTAAAAACAACCAAGTCATCTTATTTGCAAGAATTGTATCAAAATTTAGACAATATTGAAGATATTTATCAATTAGTGGAACAAGCCATTGTGGAGGAACCACCTATTTCAGTAAAAGAGGGAGGCATCATAAAGCTGGGTTACAATGATGAGGTTGACCAATACAAAAAGGCTACCACAGAGGGAAAGAATTGGTTAATCAATTTAGAGCAAGAAGAACGCAATAAAACCGGTATTAAAAATCTAAAAATTGGATTTAACAAAGTATTTGGTTATTACATTGAGGTAACAAAATCTTATTTGAACCAAGTGCCAGAGCGTTTTGTAAGAAAACAGACCCTAACCAATTGTGAAAGATATATAACAGAAGAATTGAAAAAACTAGAAGATGAAATCTTAGGAGCACAAGAAAGAATTGTTAGTTTAGAGTATGAGATATTTTTACAGATACGAGATAAAATAGCTCATGAAATCGAAAGAATTCAACAAACCGCTTCTATTGTTGCTACTTTAGATGTTCTAATTTCATATGCAGTGGTAGCAGATGATTATCAATATGTGATGCCGATTGTTGATCAAGAAGGAGAAATCAAAATTACAGCAGGTCGTCATCCTGTGATCGAAAAAATGTTGCCTCGCCATGAATTTGTGGACAATGATACTTATTTGAATTTAAAAGAGGATCGTTTTTCCATTATTACAGGACCTAACATGGCAGGAAAGTCCACGTATATGAGACAGGTGGCACTGATTACTTTAATGGCACAAATCGGAAGCTTTGTTCCAGCAAGTTATGCCAAAATTGGAATTGTAGATAAAATTTTCACAAGAGTGGGAGCATCTGATGATTTGGGCATGGGACAAAGTACTTTCATGGTTGAAATGATGGAAGTAGCTGACATTTTAAAAAATGCGACTAAAAATAGTTTGGTCATTTTAGATGAAATTGGAAGAGGTACTTCAACCTATGATGGCTTATCCATTGCATGGTCTGTTGTTGAATATATGGCTAATCCAGAGAATATAGGCTGTAAGACATTGTTTGCTACACATTATCACGAATTGACACAATTAGAAGAAAAACTCGATGGGGTAAAGAATTATTCCATTGCTGTCAAAGAAAAAGGTGAAGATATTATATTTTTGCGTAAGATTATTCCAGAGGGAACCGATGAAAGCTATGGTATTCATGTAGCTAAATTGGCAGGAGTACCAAAACAGGTGATTAAACGTTCCAACGAAATTTTGCGTACATTAGAAAAAAAGGTAAAAGTAAAATCAGACACATCACCAAAAGAGGTGGCAGGCCAATTGGATTTATACAATTACAAATTAGCAGATATAGCCCATGAATTAGATAAAATCAATGTAAATGAATTAACACCAATTGATGCACTCAATGTAATTGTAAAAATGAAAGAAAAATTGGGATAACTCTAAGACACCAGATACTGAAAAAAATCATATGATAGAATAGCTATACTTAATTAAGTATAGCTTTTTATTATATATTGCACAGAAGATTTATTCCCTAAATTTTCGTGCACGAACAAAATAGAATGAGGTAGTAAGATGAAAATAATAGTGCAAAAATACGGTGGAAAATTGGTAGCCGATGTTTCAAAAATAAGGCAGGTAGCGCACAAAATTGCAGACACATATCAGCAAGGAAATGCTGTAGTAGTTGTGGTATCAGCTATGGGGGATATGACAAATCAATTGGAAAAACAGGTATTATTATGTAGCCAGCATCCCAATAGAAGAGAAAAGGATGCCGTTTTGGCAGTAGGGGAACAAATTACGATTGGTATGCTTAGCATTACTTTACAAGAAATGGGCTATCGTGCTATTAGTTTTACAGGATGGCAAGCAGGTATTCAAACCGATTCCCATTACCATGATGCTAACATTTTAAGAATTCAAACCAATAAAATACAAGAAAAATTGCAAGATGGTTATATTGTAATTGTAGCTGGTTTTCAAGGCGTAGATGCGAAAGAAAATATAACGACTCTTGGCAGACGGTGGTTCGGATACAACAGCGGTATGTTTAGCAGCTGCCCTGCAGGCAGATCGATGCGAAATTTATAAGGATACCAAATGCATTTGTACAGCGGATCCCAAACTGATTCCACAAGCTAAAAAATTGCCACAATTGGATTATAAACAAATGATGAAATTGGCTAAAATGGGAGCTAAAGTTATGGCAGCTAAGGCTATGCAAGAAGCGGAAAAAGCACAATTGACAGTGTGGGTTAAAGCGATGGATAGTGAGAAAGAAGCTACCAAAATTAGTCAGGTATCTTACCAAGGAGAACAAATCATGGTTAGTTGTACCAAAAAGATGTTCTCTCCGACAAAAGAAATTCTTACATTTTTGAAGAATACACATCATAAATCAACAGAAAATATAGAACAGTACATGAAGCTTATTCTAAAGAAAAACAATGTAAAGGAATACCAATGGAATCAGGACGAAATGACAATTTCCCTTATTGTTGATAAAGACATTTCTATGGACATATTTCAACAGGTTCATGAACAAGTGATTGAGAAAAAAGGCAGAGAATAACTGCCTTTTTCTATGTGTAGCTGAAATTTGAATGAGACAAAATAGTTCTAAAAAGCAAAAGAGGTGAATATATATTACAGAGTTAAAGTTTTACATAAAGAATGAAAAACGGAGGAGGGAAGGAAATGACCTTAGAAGAAAGAACGATGCAAAATCAAAACACAGTACAAAATATTGTGCTGGAGAATAGAAAAAAACTAACCATTTCAGGTGTGTTAGATGTTTTAAGTTTTGATGACCAAATTGTCATATTGGAAACAGATTTAGGATTATTAACGGTAAAAGGAGAAGATATTCGTATTCATAAATTAAGCATTGACACATCAGACGTTATTTTGGAAGGAGAAATTAACGATATGAGTTACTCATCCAAAAGCGAAAATAAGAAAGCAACATCATTTTTGGGAAAAA
This sequence comes from uncultured Clostridium sp., assembly GCA_945874585.1. Taxonomy (GTDB): domain Bacteria; phylum Bacillota; class Clostridia; order TANB77; family CAG-508; genus CAMCHB01. Next base: position 8,720 of record CAMCHB010000037.1, read on the forward strand.
TATTTAAGTAATTTGAGGTAAAAAAAATGAATGTACTTTTTGTCAATCAGATGAAAATTTTCTTTATTTTTGTATTGTGCGGTATGGTAATTGGCATTTTTTTTGATGTGTTTCGTATTCTAAGAAAAAGTTTTGCAACACCAGATTGGTTAACTTATGTAGAGGATGTTATGTTCTGGCTATTGACTTGCTTTTTATTGGCATATACAATTTTTACCTATAACAATGGGGAAATTCGTTTTTATGTCATATTAGCTGTTTTGATAGGGACAATATTGTATATTTTAACAATTAGCCGTTATGTGGTGAAAACTTCGGTTGTTTGTATACGCTTTTTGAAAAAATGGATTTATTTATTACTTATAAGCCCTTTACAATGGTGCTGGAAACAAGTAAAAAAATGGATGTTAAGGCCTGCTGTTAAGCTGATTTTAAAAGGAGGAAAAAGCATAAAAAATTTAAAAGACCGAATCCGTCAAAAAATACCAAAAAAGCATGTAAAAAAAAGAAAAACAAAGAAGGAATTTATTTAATTTTGTAGAATATATAATATGTAAAAAGTGATGAATATGATCACAAATGAAGAGAATATTGTATTTATTCGAAAAAATTGTTTAGAGGTTGTTTTACATGAGAAAAGGTTTTAAGTTCAAAAAATTATACAAAAATTTATTTTTTGCATTCTTAATTATTTATGTTGCTTGTATTTTTATCAACCAACAAAAAACATTAGATTCTTATCAAAAAAATCAAGCTTATTATGAAGAGCAGATTAAAGAAGCAAAAGCATACAAAGAAAATCTAACAGAAATGAAAGATAATATCAATTCTCCAGAATACATCTGTCTCTTATACACATCTGACGCTGCCGACGATATGCAGTGTGTA